>CAZPZP010000246.1:0-6208 GCA_964591025.1 uncultured Chthonomonadaceae bacterium | reverse complement strand
CTGTTTTTGAGTCGGGTACGTTCTTGTACCCGACTTACGCAAGAGGTCTATTGGGAAAGCTCGCAAATATCTCCTTCGTTCTTACGTTGTCGAGCTTATGACTGGTTTGCTGCGTCAGTTCGGACGCAACACTCTTTCTGCTGCTTGATTATCCCCGGTTGCAGAATAAAAGCGTCAGCGTTCACGGCGCAACTTTTCCGATTGTGTGTTTGTCAGGAAATTCAGCAAACGTGACAGTGAGGAAATTTCGCGGCACAAAAGGAAATTCTCATGGCAGAGTGCATTGTCGAAGTGTGCGAAATTGAAGCGGTTCTCCCTCATTCCAACGCCGACGCGCTGGAATTGGCGCAGATCAAGGGCTGGCAGTGCGTGGTTCCCATAGGCAAATATCAGGCGGGGAGCGTCGTCACCTATATTCCGATTGACAGCATGATTCCACTGGAACACGCGGATCGCTGGGGGATCAGCAAGTATCTTTCGGTAAAAACGGACGATGCGGGAAACATGGCGGGGCGTGTCCGTTGCGCGAGACTGCGCGGTGAACCGTCGTTTGGCGTTATTGTGGACAGGGAAGAAGCCGAGTGGGTTGTCGGGCAGGACGTGAAGGACTATTACGGGATATTCAAGTATATTCCGCCGCTCAAGCCGACAGCGGGCGATGCGGAAACGGCGCACCCGCTCTTTGTCACCTATACTGAAGTCGAAAACCTGCGGAACTTCCCCGACATTTTGGAGGAGGGCGAAGAGGTCATTGTCACGGAAAAACTGCATGGAACCAACTGCCGCGTGGGAATGATCGAAGGTGAACGGATGGCGGGTTCAATGGGTCTGCGGCGCAAGTGTCCTGAAACGCCCGAAACCATGGCAACCAATACCTACTGGTTTCCGTTCACCTTGTCCGCTGTGCAGAATTTGATCGAGGCGATGGGCGCGGAGTATCGGCAGTTCATTCTGTTCGGCGAAGTTTACGGCTCGAAAATTCAGGATTTGTCCTATGGATGCAAGGGGACACTGGGCTTTCGTGCGTTCGATATTTTTGTCGAGGGCAGGTATTTGGACGCGGGTAGGTTTCTGGAAGTGTGTTCGCGCTATGGTGTCGAGACGGTTCCGGTTTTGTATCAGGGGGCGTATACTTTGGAGACAGTGCGGGAATTGTCGGCAGGAAGTACTACCCTTGGCGAATCGCATATTCGCGAGGGCGTTGTTGTCAAGCCAATCGTCGAGCGAACTCACCCGAAAGTGGGGCGCGTTGCGTTGAAATACATTGGCGACCAGTATCTTTTCTCGAAGAGTGCGGATCGCGATACCAACGATGTATGAGCGCACGCTTGCTATCAACGTAATCGTTTCCAAATATCGGCAAAGGTATTGACAAAATCGCAATTTGCCGATATATTAGAGTTGGCAGGAAAGCAGTCCACCCGAAGATTCCCGTCTTCAAATGGACTGCGGGCAGGCTACCTGCTCAGGTTTCGCCTGTTACGCCATGCTTCGATAAGCTTGATGGCGTAGTAGAGCGATCCAAGCGTATAGCAAAGGATGCTCAGGAGATGATAGGTTAGGATCATTTCCCTCTCCTTTCTGAGTGGTTGTGTTGCAGGGCGCAGGTGATAGCTGCGCCCTGTGACAAACAGGTCTCCACTCAACCCATTCGCCAGCGTGTAAAGCCAAGAATGCCTTCGGGGGCATCTTGGCTTTTTTGTATTTGAGAGAGAACCGCCTCAGAGGAGGCGAGCGATGGTTCCGCCGTCTACTGTGGCTTGTTCAACAGTCAAGGGTTCGTTGGAGTCACCAATGAGGTGCAATTCGGGGACAAGACCACGCAGTTCGTCGGCAAGTGTGTTGACGGACTCGGAGCCGACACCGGCGACGACTATTTCCACGTTAGAAAGCAAGCGTTCCGAAAGGTCGAGGGTATTGCGGAGGCGCAGGGTTCCGGCGGATTCCCAGCCGATGATCTCTTCCGCGAGGGCAAACGTGATGCCGCGCTCTTGGAGCCGTGCCGTCATCTCTTCGAGCATCAGCAGGTCACCCACAATTTTCAGGCGGTGCATCGGGGAGACGTAAACGACGGTTTTGTTTTGTGCCGAGAGATAATCGGTGACGACGCCAAGCCGATTAAAACCCTCATCGTCATAGACAACGACGGAACGCGCCCCGTCTGCTTTGCCGTCCAACGCTTCGTGGATTGTCAGAGCCGCCGCGCCATTGGGAATTACCAAACGCTTCGGGCGCGAACCTGTGGCGATCACAACCGCGTCGGGTTGCAAGGCAAAAATCGTTTCGGCATCGGCTATGGTATTGAGGCGCGTCTCGAAATAGCCTTTGCGACTTTGACGAATGTAATACTCTGCGATTCGCGCCCAACTCTGACGGAGCGGCGACCCCGCACCATACCAAATCTGCCCGCCGAGCCGATCTCCCTTTTCCAGAACAATGACCTCGTGACCGCGCTGCGCCGCCGTTATCGCGCATTCCATTCCCGCAGGACCTCCGCCAACAACAACAACGCGCTTCTTTACCGTCGGCGGGAGGAGTGTTGCCCATGTGGTTTCTCGCTTGGTGACCGGATTATAAACGCAGGTCATGCCCGCGCCGTTGCCGTGACACGATTGGAGACAGCGCGTACAGTAGCGAATATCCTCAAGGCGATTCTCCGCGACTTTGCGCGTAAAATGCGGGTCGCAGATATGGGTTTTGGTCATACAGACAATGTCCACATCGCCTTCCGCCAGCATTTGTTCCGCCATTTCGGGCGTGGTGATACGTCCGGCGTGCATGAGGGGCAGGGTGAGGGCGGCACGCATCTTCTTGACGAGCGGAATCCATTCACCTTCGGGGCGCGGCATTGGACCATGATGGAATCGCCCATCGCCGCCCGTGAACAGAATATAGTCGGCGAGTTTTTGGGCTTCGAGATATTGGGCGACGGTGATATACTCGTCTTGGGTCATGCCGCGCTGTGCCATGTCGTCCATTTTGAGGCGCACGCCGAGCGGCATCTCGTCTGGCAGATGGCTTCGCATCGCTTGGAGAGTTTCGACAAGGAAGCGCATTCGATTTTCGAGTGAGCCGCCATACTCATCGTCGCGGGTGTTCCAGAGAGGATTGAGCATTTGGGCGTGGAGGAAACTTTCGTGGGAATGAAGTTCGACGCCGTCAACGCCGCCCTGTGCCGCACGTCCCGCCGCCCTGCCGAAATTGTCAATGAGGCGGTGCAAGTCGTCGAGCGTGGGAACATAGCGTATGCCGCGATCAGGAGGCGGAACGCCGGGAGCCGTCATCGCGGGCGCATAGACCGGAACACCCGGAAGTGGCTGATAGCCGGGATGACAGAGTTGGGCGATGATAGCGGTTCCGTGCCGATGCCCGGCGTCAGCGAGCCTCTGATAGCGCGGGATAATGGCGTCGCTGAAGTTTTCCATCCAGCCGGAGCCGGGTTCAGGCGAAGTCGCGCCGATGACGAACAGACCGACCCCGCCCTTTGCTCGTTCCTCGACATAATCCACGAACGTATCGCTCGGCAAGCCGCCATCAACCCACCAACCTGCGAAATGCCCGCTGACCATGATGCGATTCTTGAGCGTGAGATTCTTGAGAGTAAACGGGCGAAAAATATGCGGATAATTGAGATTCATGAGGTGCCTCCTGTAGACGCGATTCTGACGGTCTATTCGCGGAAAGCATCCCTGACTCCTCTATAATGGGAGGGGTGGCGAGTTAGGGAACCGTAATTTTCAGGATGCGGCTGCCCTTCTCGCGTCCGGTTTCCGTCACCGTATACACCTTGAACAGTGCGGTGTCGCCGGGATTGAGCAGTCCGATATTCGTCTCGAAAATCAAGGAACTTCCCGGCTTGACGATGCCGATACTGGTCTCGTTATCGGTTTTGTAGGTGGGCATGGGAGCCGTGCGGAGACTGTATTCCGCCACGTCCGTACTTTCTGATGCCGCGAATGTGATGATGGCTTTTTTCTTCGCGGCGTCCCACACAATCGAGGGATTGACGGCAATCGCGGCGGGTCCGGTGGCGATGGTGTAGGCAGGAATGTTGTTGAGCAAAGGGGAACCGATGGGCAGACGGGCGACAACGGCTTGGCGATATTGCTTCATGCGGGCGTTGGCGTTGGGAACGAGAATATCGCGGCTGGCACGCGCCGAGGATGCCCCGACTTGCGCGTTTTCGAGGGCGATATAGGCGGCGCGGAGGGCGGCAACGTCGGTGTCGAGGGCGGCTTTGGTATATCCGCCGGGCAGGAGAAGGGGCGGGGTGAAGCCGGGATTGGTCTCGGTGTTGATGAGGTTCCAGACGTTGGAAATGTCAATGAACGGGGCGAGAAAATTGCTTTCGATGGCGGTGTAGACGGGAACGGTGGGGATCATACGGCTGTAGCGGCTGTCGGGAAAGAAGGCGTTGACAGCGGCACGGAACTGCGCGATCTTGCCTTTGAGCGTTGTTTTGAGAAGGTCGCGAGTAACGATATTGCCTTGCAGGGTGTTGATAGCAGGGATAACGGCGTCAATGGCGGCGATGAGGACGGCGCGGTCTGCGGTGAAATTGGCGAGGGTATATCCACCTCTCAAAAGGAGCGGAGCGACTCCCAAGAGGAGGTTGACTTGTGTCCAGTGCGCGATGAACTCCTGCATTTTCGGCGGATAGATGGCAAAGGAGATAGTAGCCATGATTTTGTCTGCTTTCTGCCCGATTTCGGGCAATGGAGTGATGTTTTTGAAACAATGACGGTCAATATTAAATATAGAAACGCAAATTTCCTCTTTTCCCGGACAGTTGATGCCTTCAATTATGCTTCAAGGACTGTTCATTATAGGAGAAGGAACGTGCATTATCTTCGGAAGAACAAGCATAAACCTCAAAGGAGATAGCATTATTGGCTTGGGAGTTATCATTAATAGAAATGGAAGGATCATTATCGTTTCGGGAAGGATGATCAGCATCGAAGGAACGGTCATCATAGCGTTGGGAAGGATCATAATCGGTCAGTCAAGAGAGTTGTTCCTCGCTCCAAAACAAGCAAGCGAGAGAATAGTTCTCTCGCTTGCAGTATAGCATATTATTCCTATTGTCGGTATTGTTAGGGCATTGGTGCAAGAAATTTCGTCGCCGCTTGACACGAATAACGGAATCTTCTACAATGGTAGGGAAAGTAAGCGTGCGCCATAAACTACGCTGTTCCCTGCCTCTCGCTTTCAAGCCTGTACGTGTTGAGGCGTCTTCTCTCGAAAGGGGAGTTTCTATGCAAGGTCAAGATCGATCTACAAAACTTCTTCTCACCTTACTTGTTATTGGGCTTTGGGGATTGCTCCTACGCCCATACGTTACTCCTACGCCTGTACAAGCGCAAGGGAAGGCAACACGAAAGTATGAGTTGTGCTATACCAGCAGAAAACAGCCCTACGGTGATAATGATGGAAAAGTCACAATCGGTGGGAGTGGAATTTTCTCACTTACTTCTGTTGAGATGGCAGACGCGATAGATATCATAAGTAAGCGAGGATGGAAGTTGCACTCCGTTGTGAAACTTGATGCGGGGGATAGTTGGATAGTTATTGCTGAGAAGTAGCATCTTCTTGCGCGGCGAGGCAGAAGAGATTTTGCCCTGACAACATCAAAACGGGAAAAGCGTCTGCCATGTCATAAGCGGGGCAGACGCTTTTTCGTGTGAGTTGGCGAGAGGGTTTTGGTTCGGCAGGGCGCGACGCGGTGGGCGGGTCGGGGAACCGTCCGGCGGGGGCGTGGTGTGGGAATGAACGGGCGGCGTTGGGATTACCAGATGCGGGTGACGCCGTAAGAGTCGAAAATCTCATCTGCGCTGATGATGGGCATCTTCTCGTACAGACTTTGGGCGATGAGAAAGCGGTCAAACGGGTCTTTGTGATGCAGGGGCAAACTCGCCGCAAGAATGGCATGGTCATAAGTCGGAGACAGCAGAACGAATCCGTTCCTCGTTGAAGGTATAGAGCGTCGTTTCTCGCCCTGTTGTCGCCGCCGCAATCAGAGCATCGAATCCGCCCAAACCGTGCGAGAAAAAAACGGCGCATATTCGGTCAAGGTGCGGTTCATATTGTCTTCGCTTGCCCATACAACAGGAAACTCTCGCATAAATTTGCGAACATTTCTCAGTTCGCGTGTGTATGGTAAGGCGCAACGGGTTGATCTTATGATTGATTGACGAAAAGAACATCGGAG
>CAZPZP010000245.1:0-6239 GCA_964591025.1 uncultured Chthonomonadaceae bacterium | reverse complement strand
TTAGTGTTTGGATGTCGGGATTGCAGTCGGTGCGAGGATTCGATGTCCATATCATCAATTTCATAATCGCCGCTGTCAACGTCCATGACAATCAATTTGCCGTAAAAATCTCCTCCATTTTGTCTCATTTTGAGCAAATTTTGACGAGGAAATCATCCGACAATTGCCCTTTTGACCCGGATTTGCCCGACAAAGGTCTATTCTTTCGGAAAAAGGGGACTGGAGTCAGTCTTACAGAAGTCGATTTTGTTGCTTGAGAATGACCCCAAACGACTTTTCACGGTTTACTGTAGTGCTACCGTATCATAAAAAGCAACACGAATAATTGGCTCACGATCTGCGTTGACAGTTCCATTGATCATGCCGGTTTCCGTAAATATCCTGCCCCGAACTGTCGCAGATAATCATAACCGACACGCATCATCCACGTTTGAGCGTCGGGAACCCGCACACGCAGGCGGTCACTTGCAACCCGCTCGCTCGCGTCCATTTCCCATACGCCAGTTTCAATGTCGATAGCGAGGTATTTGCCTGCATTGTCCGCTTCAACTTGGGAGCGAATATCGCGCTCATAAATTTCTTTGCCGCGCCGTGCAAATTCCTCTTTCGGGTAGCGGCGTTGTTGTGTTATCATGGCTTTACCTCTCAATTACAGTATATCACGAAAAAGCGCAGGAAATCTCCATAGTATAAAGTGCGGGCTACTCGTCGCGCTGAATCAGCCTGTCCATCGCCTGATAGGTATCGTCGCTGAGTTTTTCGCGTTTGGTTTTGCCGTCCGGCGGCGTGAGGAGGCGATAGGTGAGGACGCGATAGCCCCGCGCTCCCGGATTGCGAACATAACTGCGCCCAGTGCTGCCGTCGTCTCGATACGTGATGCGGGTCAGGCGTTCGGGTTCACTGCGCGACAACGGTTCAGACAGAATTTCGACGCGAGGACGCGCCTCCTTCGCCCCGACAAGACGCACTTGCAGACGATTGCCGTTGGTCGCCGTGACAATCCGCACCGGAAACAGGTAGGGGTTGCGAACTCGCAAGTCTACCGTATATTGCGCGACGGCGGCATCACGTCCGGGCGGAACATAATGCGGCGCGAACACATGAGAATGCCGCTCTTTAATCTCCAAACCTGCCAGCAGTGCCGCGTTATAGAGCGTCGTCGAAGTCTGACAAACACCACCGCCATACGCCCGGATCAGTTCGCCGTCGTAACTCACGGGAGCCTTCATGTAACCCGCGTCCCAACTCCACGACTTGACCGTTTTATTGAATGAAAACTCCGCGCCCGGCAAGATCACTTTGCCATTCAGAGCGTCCGCCGCCTTAATCGCGTTATGCTTCTGGCTGTGCGTCCGCCCTTCAAGCGGCGTAGTATAGCCCGCCAAAATCGCTTCCGACGATGCAACAGGCTGATTGAGAAAGTACAGCCCCGCCGCACTTATACCTACAATCATAATGGGGAAAAGTTTGGCTCTGATCTTCCCCCTCTCCCAAGTGCGGGAGAGGGTCTGGGGGAATGGGTAGCGCGTTGGCGATTGGAGAGGGCTATTCATTATTTTGCCCTCTCAATGATCAAGTGCGCGGAGTTCGATTCGGCTTTGAGTTCCGGCACATACATCGCTTGAAGTAAGGTCGGCAACGCGCCACACTGTCCCGCCGTTTGGGCGCGAAGGTTGTATTCGAGCGTGTGCGTCCCTTTCGGCAAGGTGCGGACAAAGAACGCGATTCGGTCATCGCGGACATTGATCGCATCGTACCAATATCGCCACTCCTCCGCGACTTCCGACGCATCGCCGCGCTCCATCGTCTCACAGCCGGACGGGAACGGGTCTTCGATAAGGACATAAGCCATATCACTCGGAACCGTGAGAGTGAGGCGCACACGGATTTTGTCGCCCACTGTCAGGCGGTTTTGAGTCGCTTCGGTGCGCTCTTTGTAGGTCGAATCGCCTTTGCGCGGCGACAGCAAACGCAGATATTCGCGCTTGACTTGAATCCCCGCCGTCGAAAGTGCCGGAATTTCGTCTTGGTTGACCGTCTGCCGCGCCTCGACAGTATAGAACACCGGAACCGTGCCGCCATCGCGTGAAAATTGGATTTCGTTTTTATCGGGGCGCAGTTTCGACGCCGGAACCCGAATCACGATTTCCTTTTCTTTGCCGAGTTCGCCGTCCAATTCGACGGTTGACAAGGGCGAACCGTTCAGCGTCAGCGACAATGTTCCGTTCGCCGAGAGTGCAGGTTTGTCTTGCAGATAATCGGCGAGAGCCATCAGCACCCAAGCCGTATCGCGTGTCGTCGCCCAATAGTTGTCCGTGCGCTTGTACATCATCCAGCGCAAAATGGACGGAATACGGGCATCGTTGCGGTTGACTGTCAGCAGAGCGCGAAGTCCCATCGCAGTCGCGGTCAAGTCGCTTCCCGTTCCGAGCGCATCGGATTCCACGCCGGATTTCCAGTGCCTCATGCCGTTTGCCGCAATCAGTTTCTTGTCGAGCAAGTTGAACGCGGCGGTATTGGCTGTGCCGAGTCGCTTGTCGAGCAAAATCAGATAAGCAAGTCCTTCGGCGTCCATTTTGGCAGGGCGCACTTGGGTACGATACTGCGCGACAACTCCCGTTTCGCCCAACTGTGCCAAACTGTAAAGCAGGAACACGCGGATTTTCTCCTGCTCCGTCACATAGTTGGCGCGTTTGCTGTCCTGCGATGACGGACGATCCAGATTCTCCTGAACGGTGGTGAGGCTTTTCTTTGCACCTTCGGTTGCCGTTTTGAGCAGATTCGGGCTGATTGTATAACCTTCTTGTTTGGCAGTACCGATGCCGTACAGCGCATAAGCCGTCATCCACAAGTCGGTTTTGTCGTTCTCCCACCAGCCCCATTCGCCTGTCTCTTCGTGCTGTAATTCCGTCAAACGCGCCAAGCCGCCCCGAACCATTTTCGAGAGTTCTGCTTGCGAATGAGACAGCGTGAAGCCGTTTTTTCGCATGAGGCGTTGAATGACGAGATCGGGCAGAATGCGGCTCGTTGTCTGCTCGGTACAGCCATACGGATAGCCGACAAGATACTCGACTCCGTTCGTCAAAGCACCGATCAACGACGGCGTGATGCGAATCGTCACATAGGAATTTTCGGGCGTGGCGTTGGCGTCGAACCGCACGACTTCGGTCTGCGGCGTGTCGGTAATTTGCCCCGCGAGTCCCGTGATCGTTTCGCGTCCATGCGGCTTGATCGGAATGGTGGTTTTGATGCCGTCGGTATATTGCGAACCGTTTGCTTTCGGTGTCCATGCGGTCAGGCGAATTTGCTGCGTGCCGCTCGATGCCGCCGTCACATTCCAAGTGATTTCCGCCGTTTTGCCCGGTTCGATAGTCGCCGATTGCGTCTCAGCAGCGTTGAGTTTGACGCCTTCCATGATAAGCCGTGCCTGTGCGGTTTGAGCCGTTTCGGTATTGTTGTGAACGATTGCCGAGATGACCGACTCATCTTTGACTGTTAGGAAGCGCGGCTTCTCAAGGCGAACAAAAAAGTCTTTGTTCACCATAACTTTTTGCACGCCGCGCCCCAAGCGTGTATCGAGAGTTTGCGCGACTGCCGTTGCCCGCCATGTTGTCAAATTATCGGGCAGGTTGAATCTCACTGTCGCCGTGCCGCTCGTATCCGTTTGGAGCGTTGGATTCCAATAGGCGGTATCGGGGAATTTCTTGCGTGCCGCGATTTGAGGTTCTGCTTTATCGGCGTCACCCAAGTATTCAATCGCGAACGAGTAATTTGTCGTCACTTGATTGTAACGGCGCGGATAGAACGCATTTTTGAGGGCGTTCGGGCTGTCCTCGCGCAAGGCGTAAATCGCTTCATCTACCACACCGAATGAGAGTTCACAGGGCAGTGGTTTGCCGTTTTTGTCGGTGGTTTTGACAGTATAGGTGATCGCGTCGCCGGGCTGATAGCGAGGAAGTCCGTCGGTGCGTGCCGTGCCGGATTTGTCGGCTTCAATCGCGACATTGATCTCTTTGTCAGGCAGGGAGACTCGCAGTGCCGCCTCACTTTGCGCCATTCTCTTATTGGCGACATAGCACACCGCCAAAACGACGTTCTGACCGTATTCGGCACGCATGGGAACGCGCACAACCGTACTGCGCCCCGTCATTGCGACGACCTGCTGATACGCGATCCGATCCCCTTCGATTGTCAGCAAGACAGTCAGGTTTGGCTTGCTGGCATTGATGAGAACCCGCGCCGTTTCGCCCGGAGCATAGCCTTTTTTGTCGGTCAGCACTGAGAGATCGGAGTATTCGGTCTGCAAGTCGCCGCCGTTATCGCCGACCACCCACAGGCTCCGCATCGCCGTAATTTTGCGCCCGCGTGAGTCTTTCGCCGACGCGGTGAACAGCAGATAGCCGCTCTTCGGAGGTGAAACCGTCACCGTGGCGCGTCCGGCGGCATCGGTTGTCGCCGTGATCACCGCGCCCTTTTCGGTTATATATTCATCGTCTTTCCACTGCTCGTAGGAAAGTTCGGTTGTCACGGTCTGATTGGCAACGGGTTTGCCGTCATAGTCCATCACGATCAGCGTCAGATCGGTGGGCTTGTTGGGTTCGGCAACATAGCCCGCTGTTTGGATCGAAAGCCGAAAATCGCCGGGAACTACTTTGACAGTCTTCTCACCGGACACCATGCGATCCGATTCGTCGGTGACTTCGACGGAGACCAGATAACTCTCGGTTTGGACATAGCCAGCGTCGGTGTGAGCAGATTTGTCCTTTTCATCTTTGGGTTCTTCGGAAGGAAATTCAATCTGCGCCTGTCCGTTTTCGTCAAGGACAATATCGCCGTATTTGACAAACTCACCGCCTCCACCCTCATATTCGCCGTCGCCGCTATCCTCTTCGGGTTCTTCGTATGAAGCCCAATCGGGTTGGCGCGTGATGGTATAGTTCGCTTTCGCTCCCGCCAACGCCCCGCCGAAATAGTACGTGCCTTTGACGTTCGCCGTGATGGTTTCGCCCTTGAGATAGCGCGGCTTGTCCGTCGTGACTTCGACCTGAAACTCTGGCTTCTGGTACGACGCGATCACAATGTCGTGCGTATGCGTCTCGCCGTCCACTTGCATAATCATACTGTAAACGCCCGTTGTCGCTTCTGGTAGCAACTCCACCGACCCGAAAAACGAGCCGAACCGATTGGCGGTATAGCGTTGCTTGAGAACGCGCTCACCGGACGGATCACGCAGTTCGACATCAATCGGCTGACCTGTCGGAACCGAATACTGATAGGCAATTTGATCGGAACCGCGAGATGCCGAGAGCGGCGAGGCGTATTCCGGCTGCTCTTTGCGGCGGGCGATTCCCTTGAACGAGATTTTCTGTCCCGGACGATAAATCGGGCGATCCGTGTATGCCTGAACGATAAACCGTCCACGCCCTTCGTTATAGTAATCGTTGAGATTGACCACCGATTCGTCATTGCCATAGCGGGCAACCGTTGTCAGGCGTTGGTTGGAATTGCCAGAAACCTTCAATTCGGCGAGTCCGTTGCGGTTGGTTTTTGCCGAAGCGCGAACGGTTCCCGACTGAAACACCTGCACATCGGCATTGGAGAGCGGTTTGCCGGATTTCATCTCGACCACATAGGCGAGAAGCTGAGAACCCGCTTTTTTCGTGACAATCGCGGTATCGGTGACGAGCAGCCACGCGCACGCCGAATCTGCGCCGTGCTGCAAATCCACCAAATACAAACCGTTGGCGAGTTTGCCAAACGAATGATTCTTATAGAAAAACCCCTCGCGGTCATCTTCGGTGATCCGAATCTGTTCGTCCCGAACCGATTTTGTGTTGAGCGCGTCGGAACGCAGCGACGCCGGAATCACTTTGAGCGGATCATAACTTTGTCCGACACGCTGCAAATCCTCCGCCGCCTTCGCATCTTTCATCACATTGGAGAAGCGAGTCTGATAAACCCGAACCTGAACAGTGTCCTGTCCCGCCGCTTTTTTGCCGTCCACATAGCCGCTCATCGGCAGGTGAACACCCTCCCGCGTCCCGAACACTTTCTGATGCTGTTTCAACGCGAAACTGCTTTCACTGCGCTCCATCGTCAGCGTGACACTGCTTGTATGGTTCTCATAGATATACAAGTTGGAAGAAGACGCCCGATGCGCCCGCGTTGATGCCGAAACGCTGTAAGTATCCTGCGGAATCTGTGAAAAGCCGAAGGTTCCATCGGGGCGGGTGCGCGTG
>CAZPZP010000244.1:0-6269 GCA_964591025.1 uncultured Chthonomonadaceae bacterium | reverse complement strand
GGGGAGTCCATACACGGATGGGTGCGTCTGAAAGACGCTTGTTTTTTCCAGACGGGGGTTGTAAACACCCGATTGCCCTAAAATTGATTCGCACCCCCTTGAGAGTGCGAAGGAGGAATTTGTTCCGCCGTGTTTTTTCAATGACCCAACGCCCTAAGCACCTAACGACCTAAGCCTACCATTTGACCCGCGTAATTGTCTCTGCGGAATTTAATAGGAACGAGACAAGGTTTGGCAGAATTCCGAGCAGCAAGGAAGCCGCCGCCGTTAAGACAACCGTTACCCAAACGCCGCCGGACGAAACGGCATATTCCAAGCGTGTTTTGTTGTCCGGTTCTTGGAAGCACATCATCGAGATCACGCGCAGATAGTAGTAGATCGAGATAATACTCGCCAGTGCCAGCGCAATCGCAAGCCCCAGTTGTCCTGCATTCAGCGCAGAATTGAAGATAAACCACTTACCGATAAAACCCATCGCGGGCGGAATGCCGCCAAGCGAGAGCATAAAAATCAGCATGGCATACGCGGCAAAAGGATCGGTTCGTGCCAGCCCTTTGAGGTCGTTCATTGTCTGAATATCGCGTCCCCGTTTCGAGAGCAGAATCAGCACGCCGAACGAACCCATTGTCATCAGAGTATAGGCGAACAAGTAGAAGGTCATCGCTCCGAACGCAGTTTGATAGGTATCAGGCTTGCCGCCGGTTGCCGATACGACCGCGACCAGCAAATAGCCAGCGTGGGCGATAGACGAATACGCCAGCATTCGCTTGATATTGTCCTGCATAATTGCGAGGATGTTGCCCCCGAACATGGTGAAGACTGCAAGTACCTGAATAGCAATCATCCAATAGGGCGCAATCGGAACCAGCGAGTTGAACACTCTCAAAATCGCCGCGAACGCTCCAATTTTCGCCGCCGCCGACATATACGCCGTGACCGAAGTCGGTGCGCCTTCGTAAACGTCGGGCGTCCACATATGGAACGGAACTAACGCCGCCTTGAAGCCCAAACCGACGATCAACAACGCTACGCCCGCCATTAGCATTACAGTCGGTCTGCCTGTCTCATTGAGGAACATTGCCAGACTTGTGAGAACGGTAGTACCGCCCGGAATCGGAGTGCGATCAGGTGCCGCTCCCATTGCCGCGCCCGCCGAACCGCCATAAATTAGGGCGATCCCGAACAGCAAAAATCCCGCCGCAAACGCCCCAAGCAGGAAATACTTGAGAGCCGCCTCTTCGCTTTTATTGTTAGTGCGGGCAAAACCGGACAAAATATACAGCGAGACGGAGAGAATTTCAATCGAGACGAACAACAAAATCAGTTCGTTCGCCGACGCCATCAGCATCGCACCCGCCGTCGAGAACAAGACCAAAACATAGTATTCACCATGATTGAGTTTCTTGTTCTCAAGATAGGTCATGGCGAGCAAAACCGCGAACGCCGCTGCCATTAAAAGAATGAGATGGCAGGTGACCGAAAATGAATCGACGGCAATCGCATTGCCGAAAAACAGCCCTTGATTGAACGGCTCGAACTGTGCAAGGACAGAGACTGCCGCCGCCGCCAAACCCAACAGACTGAGTCCCCAGTTGAGAAACGGACGACTGCGCCACGATTTGGAGCAGGAGTCGCCGAGCAAAACTGCCAGACCGACGATCAACACAATCAAGATGGGCGTCAAGGAGCTTATATTATTTAAATCCATTTGCGGAATAACCTCGGTTACGGTGTGTCGCCGCCCGGATTGCCGGGAACGGATGCGTCCGGTGTTTTCGGAGCCGGTACATTCGGATTGGCAGGTGAGCCGGTATCCGGCGGACTGCTGACAGGTTGATCGTTATCGCGTGTCGGTTCGGAAATCGGCGGGTTTGGACGCGGCGATTGGCTGCTGTTCGGATTGGGAGTCTGCTGCTCCGAATTGCCGCCGCCCGGCGCACCACCCGGTTGACCGCCACCGCCGCCTGCGGCGGGAGGTCTCGCTGATTTAACCGTCGGATCGCCTTTTTGCTTGATCAAATCGCTGAACTGATCTTTGACGGAGCGTCCTCGTTGTGACGTATTCTGAACGCTTGACTCGCCGCGCCGTGCCGCCATAAGTTTCTGACCCATGGGCAGCGTTTCGTCGGTCTCATCCGCCGCGACGGGGATCAAATTATTGACGGAAGTCTCCATCCGGCTTGTCCAAAAATGACTGCCCAACCCGATCCAGAAGACTAAACCCGCGAGGGGCCACAAAACGGCAAACTCCGTTGCGCGTAAATCGGGCAGTTTGCGGTTCGCTGTTTTTGTCACCGGTCCAAGCATGAGGCGTTGGAACCACCACAGCATATAGACAGCAGACCAGATCATGCCGCTTGCCGCGATAGCAGTGGGCCAATATCCCGTTTTCATCGAGACGAATGAGCCGAGTAAAATCGGAAACTCGCCGACAAACCCATTGAAAAACGGAACCGCGATACTTGACAAAACGGCGATGAGAAGCAGCGTCGCCATCAACGGCGTCACCATTTTCAATCCACCGAATTCACTAATTTTGCGCGTATGCCGTCGATCATACAGCATTCCGACAAGAAAGAACAGCATAGGAGTCGAGATGCCGTGATTGATATTTTGGATCAATGCGCCCATCATGCCGACTTGGGTAAAACTGAAAATTCCTAAAACGACAAACCCAAGGTGAGCCACCGACGAATAGGCGACCAGTTTTTTGGCGTCTGTCTGCACCGCCGCAACAAGCGAGCCGTACACAATTCCGATGATCGCCAGCGTGATAAAAATCCCTGATGTGGCACGCGATTGCTCAGGGAACAGCGGCAGACAGAAGCGCACAAAGCCGTAGGTTCCCATTTTGAGCATGACGCCTGCCAGAATAACGCTTCCGGCAGTTGGGGCTTCGACGTGAGCATCGGGCAGCCATGTATGAAACGGGAACATGGGAACCTTGATCGCGAACGCCAGCGCGAACGAACCAAACATCATGATCGCCGCACGCGGATTGGCAGTGAGATATTGGGCTAATCCTCCGCCTGCCGGGTCTTTGAGATCAGTCAGCGCGAGCAGATCGAACGATTTGGTTACCGAATATGTCCACACAATCGCGATCAGCATGAAGATACTGCCGGCGAACGTATAGATGAAGAATTTGACGGCGGCATAGAGGCGATTCTCATGCCCGAAAATTCCGATCAAGAAGTACATCGGAATCAGCATTGCTTCCCAAAACACGTAGAACAACACGAGATCAAGGGCGCAAAAGACGCCGATCATACCCGTTTCGAGAAAGAGCAGGAAAACCATAAACTCTTTGTGGCGTTGGCGTGTTGCGCCCGAAAACATCACGCAGAGAAGCATAAGAAATGTCGTCAGCAGAATCAGCAGAATGCTGATGCCGTCTACGCCCATTTTGTACTGCACATTCATGCCGGACAGTTTAATCCAGTCGGCAGTCTCGATAAACTGCATATTGCCCGTTTTCGGCTCATTGAGTCCTGGATTGAAGGACATAAACAGCAGAATTGAGAGGGCAAACTGCACGACAGAGACAAAAATGGCGAATCCATTAATCGCAGTGCGTCTGCCGTCTTTCGGGATCGGCTTATCCGTCGGTGCTTCTCCGTGCTGGTCGTCGTCGCTGCCCTCATGATGGTGTTCATCGGGCAGGTCGTTCGACTTCTTAAAAAGCAACGCCAATATCAACGCCGCAAAAAGCGGGATGAATGTCAGTAATGTGAGAATATATGGAGGTGCTTGTGGCATCGTTTCCTCGTCAAAGACGCAAAATCAAAATGCGAATAAAATTGGTTATGGTGAGCGCATCATTCCGCCCGCAGAAGGTCCGTCCGTTACGACAGGTTTCGGAATGAGCGGCAGAGCGTTTTGCTGCTTCCATGTGAAGAGCAGTGACGTGACCAGAATGACACAGCCAAGAAGCATGGCAAGGGCGTAGTTGCGGACGAACCCGGTTTGCAGTCGGCGCGTCGTATTGCTGATCCAGCCGACCATTCCTGCAAGTCCGTTGACAGTGCCGTCAATCAGCCCAATATCTACTCGCTTCCACAGAATGCGGTCAGCGAAAATGCCGCCCCATTTGATGAAAATCGTGTTGTAGAGAGCGTCCCAATACCATTTGGCATCGAGAAAACGCCAGACCGGATTTTTGGCTTTCTGTGCGGCAGTACTTGTCTCGCCTGTTTTGCGATGCTTGTTATAGATGGCATACGCCCAGCCGATACCAATTGCCGCGACAATGGCGGAAACGACATATCCGACCATCGGCTCGAACAGATGATGTCCTTCGCCGAGAGCCTTTGCACCTTCGACGGCGACAGACGGAGCCAAAAACTCCTCGAATTTGTGCGGACCCATAACGACCCAAAACAGCAGTGACGGAACCGCCAAAGCAATCAATGGAAACAGCATGGACTTCGGCGATTCGTGGACACTGCCTGTGCCTTCGTGATGTCCGTGTCCCTGATTATCGTGATCATGCGCCGGTTCCGACCCCGCGCCGAGTTCGTCATCGTGGGCGGCGTTGTGGTGCGTATCGTCTGCGTGTCCATGATCGTGAGCCGGGGCGTGCGGATCATCGAGGAAATTCCCGTGATGATGTGACGCGAGTTTGCCATTCTCGAATCGGGCGTCCGTCCAGAACGTCTTCCACATCATGCGGCTCATATAAAACGCGGTCATCAATGCAGTGACGATTCCAATTCCATAGAGAATCGCACCGTAACCGAAGAACGAGGCACTGGCAGTATGGAGAATCTCATCCTTGCTGAAAAAGCCCGACGTGAATGGAATACCGGAGATGGCAATATAACCGATAAATATCGTTGCGTAGGTGATCGGGATGAGTTTTTTCAGCCCGCCCATTTTTCGCATATCCTGCTCGCCGTGCATCGAATGGATGACCGCACCGGAACCGAGAAAGAGCAGAGCCTTGAAAAAAGCGTGCGTCGTCACATGATACATTCCGAGCGCGAACTGCCCGACGCCGCACGCAAGGAACATATAGCCCAACTGTGAGATCGTCGAGAAGGCGAGAACCCGCTTGATATCGTTTTGGACAATGCCGATGGTCGCCCCCATAAACGCGGTGATCACTCCGATCCACGCGACGAATTGCAGCACGTCGGGAGCCAAAACGAACAGCCACGAACAGCGCGTCAGCATGACAACGCCCGCTGTGACCATTGTTGCGGCATGAATCAATGCGGAAACGGGAGTAGGTCCCGCCATCGCGTCCGGCAGCCAAACCCAAAGCGGAATTTGCGCCGACTTGCCCATCGCCCCAATAAAGAGCAATAGACAGACGACGGTCATTGCCGAACCGAACCACATATTGATGCTCGAAAGCGGCGTTCCTGTGACTGCAATCCCTTTTGCCGCCAAATCCATGACGCCGGTTTGTGCCTCATTGAAGTACGAGAGCGTCCCGAACAGACTCCATATCGCCATCATGCCGAGCGCGAAACCGAGGTCACCTACGCGGTTGACAATAAACGCTTTGTTGCCCGCTTTGGCGTTTTCTGTAGTTGTATACCAGAAACTGATCAGCAGATAAGAACAGGAACCGACACCCTCCCAACCCACAAACATCAGCAGGAAGTTCTCGCCCAAAACGAGCAGAAGCATCATAAAGATAAACAGATTGAAATAGGTGAAGAAGCGCGGCTGTTCGGCGTCCTCTTTCATATAGCCGACGGCGTAGATATGGATCAGCCCGCCGATACCCGTCACGATCAAGGTCATCAGCATCGAGAGCGGATCGAGGAGCAAACCGAAGTTGACTCGAAATTGACCCGGCATCTCAATCCACGCCGACTCCGGCGAACCCCACGGCAGAAACGACGGAAACATTCCGACGACTTGGCGCGGTTTGGGCAGTCCATTGAGTTCGAGCAGAACCATCACCGCGATCCCAAATGCCACGAGAACGACACCCGGAGCAATGATGCCCACCATTGTCTTCTGTGTCTTTTTGTCCTTGAAGATAAACCCCGACAGGGCATTGAACAAAAAGCCGAGAAGCGGCAACCAAATTATTAACCACGCATAAGACAGCATAAACGCAGATTCCTCAATCGCAGACCCCGCATTAAAATAGGGGGTTATCAAAAACACCTGTCCTACGGACAGAAATGCGATTCGCACAGCCTGAATTGTCTGTCCGCAGGACAGGTGTACTTGCTAAACGGGGAATTCATTCCCCAGTTGCTGCTCTTAACCGGGGGTTTTAAACCCCCGTCTGTATGGCGTTCCGCCAA
>CAZPZP010000243.1:0-6272 GCA_964591025.1 uncultured Chthonomonadaceae bacterium | reverse complement strand
CCTGCACGAGAAATTCATTTCGCTGGACTCTTGCAAGAGGTCTATTATAAGGGTCGTGCGTGATCACCCAGCCCTCTTTGATGAGAGCATTTTTGACGGCGTCGTGAAATGCGTCTTTTTTCGCCATAGGTTTTTCGCTTTTCTTCTGAACTTATGCCGCACTGAACAGGTCTTCGGTTTCGCCGTCTTCCCATGTGAGTTTGGCGTCCATGAAACCCTCGCCTATCAGAACCCGCAACGCCTGAACGCCGCTGATCTCGGAACCGGAACCGTCCGGTTTCAAGCCCAAATCAATCCAGAGATTATCCAAAGTGTTCGCGTTCATCGCTGTAATGGAGATGCGCCGCCCCGCACCGACAATCTCAACGGTTGCCGGAAACAACGGAATCACCTGCTTGCTTTTTTCGCCGCCGACACTCGTCACAAGCGCATTGACACTGGCATAGATTCCGCCCTGTGCATTGCGCTCACCCGGAGCCTCGATTGAAAGCGAAAGGCTTTCAATGTCCGACTGCGGAATATAGCGGTCATTGAGAAACAGGTAGAATTCAAGGGGCGTCTGATTGGTGATAATCAACTGCACCAATCCGCCGCCTTGAATGCGCGAAACGTCTGCTGCCCGTGCGTGCTGAGGCGAAGAAGGTTGAGGCTGCTGTGGTCTGCCGAACATAAGGTTAGTCTCCTTGCAAATGCGAATGTTGTCTCATTATAACGCATTTTCGCTCTCCCCGAAACCGGAGAGAGCGAAAAAAATACGTTCAAGCCTCATGGTAGTTAGTTGTGGGTCGTATATCGGACGCCTCGACTTCGCCCTCCTCCTCGGAAAAGTCGGAAGAGTAACCAGATAACAAAGCCGAATATCAGCACACCGATAAAGAAATTCAGCCAATTGAAACCGCCCGGATACAATCCACCATTATAGTAGACGGGCGGGCGCATATAGAATGCCGGATGGAAAGGCGTGCGGTAGTACCACGGGGGCGACATCGCCCAGCCGAGACTGTAGCCGCTCCAGAATCCGAACGAGTAGCCCGGAACCGACATCCCATTGTAATTATAGTTGCGGGTGCTACTGGGAGTGCGTCCATAGGACGACGGGCGAACGCTGGTTGAGCGCACGACGCCGGAACTGCCGAAACCGCCGCCCGTAGATCGACCCGTTCCGAACGATCCGCCGGAACTGCGCCCACCGCTCCCAAATCCACCGCCACTGAACGAGCCGCCCGAACTTCTACCGCCACTGTTGCTCCCGCCGAAGCCGCCGCCCGAAGACCGCCCGCTTCCAAATCCTCCGCCGCTAAAGGAACCGCCTCCACCGCCAGATCGGAAACTGCCGCCCGACGAGCGACCTCCACCGAAACTACTGCCACCTGAACGCCCGCCGCGCTGTCCCATCGCAGGGATGATCGGCAGAGCGATCAGGGTCGCCATCAAAAATATCACACTCATGCGCGTCCAACGCGCCCACCACGATTGTTGTTTCATCGTTAAATTTGCCTCACAGTCCCTTATACCGCCATAATATCAACTCCGCATGAACACTTGTCGTAGGGCATATCACCTGAGAGGGAGAATATGACAAGTCTCTGACCGGACGCGATATAAGACCGTCAAATAATATTGAAGGTCGCAACCTCATCTGAGCCAAACCACTTCGACTTGAATAAGACGATAAACGCCTTGACATTGTTCTCAAGATAATTAAAATCTACGTGAATGTCCATCACATCGTCGGTCACTTCTTGCCCATTATACCAGACGCGAGTAAACTCGAAGGCGAACATCGGATGCGTGTTCTCGACGACAAGGGTATGTCCCGGAAAACTCATCTCCAAGCGTCCCGGAAAGATGCCGATCTCCTGATTGGGGTTATCGGCAGGGCGCACTACCGCCGTCATCTCTCCGCCGAGTTCGATGCCGCCGCGCTCAGGATCGCCGAATTCATCGCGTCCGGCAGTCAATTCCACAAACAACTGCGCCGCCGCAAGTTCCGCGTTATTGTTATGCAGGGAGGTGGTGGGCCAATCCCCCCCTGTGCTTAAAACCATGTTGTTCATCGTGGTATCGGGAAATTCCCGCTCGCTCCTTGTTCTTGGAACCTGCCCTGCAAATCGGCAGACCTAACATACTATACGTATTTTGTGGCAAATTACGTCACATTCATTCTCCATGCCGCAACGATTTTCCTCTCGAAAGCGTGTGATCTTTTCCACACCGGCTATGCGGTACAATGACACCATCATAGCAAAGACGATTTTCTCTGAATGAACAACACACCCAAAACCCCAAAACCGCGTTGTGAAGTGCGTCGGCTGGGACGGCGCGGCTATCAGGACGTTTGGGACGAGCAGAAGCGATTGGCGGCTTTGCGGCATGACAACGCCATTGCCGACACGCTCCTTCTGCTCGAACACCCGCCGACCCTGACGCTTGGACGCGCCGCGCACCCTGAACATCTGCTCGCCTCTCCCGAAACATTGGCGCAATTCGGCGCCACGGTTTTAGAGACAGATCGCGGCGGCGACATTACGTATCACGGCTTTGGGCAGCTCGTCGGCTATCCGATTCTTAATCTCCAGCAAGCACCGCATTGCCCCGATTTGCACCGCTATCTTCGCAATATCGAGGAAGTTCTCATTCGCACGCTTGCCGATTTTGAGGTTACGGCAGAGCGGTTTCCCGGCTATACAGGCGTTTGGGTCGAATGCGACACTTCGAAGCCGCGCAAAATCGCCGCCATCGGAATCAAATGTTCGCGCTGGATCACGATGCACGGCTTCGCGCTCAACGTCAATCCCGATCTTTCGCATTTCGACTGGATCGTTCCCTGCGGCATTCGGGAATACAGCGTCACATCCATGGCAGAAGTTTTGGGCAAATCGCTCACAATTGACGTTGTGATGCCCAGTGTTATTCGGCATTTTGGGGACGTATTCCGCTTGGAGATTTTGACAGTGGAATAAATTCCACCGCATCAATAGACCTCTTGCGTAAGTCGGGTAGAGATCACGTACCCGCTGCGAGAGGTGAGTCAATAATTTAGGCGACACACTGCTCAACCTCCGTAGCCGATCAGCAAGGCAACGCCGAACTGGTCTCTCTCCTCAAAAAAGCCGAGACTGTCGCAAAAAACAAACCTACGCCCAAAGCCCAAAAACCCCAGCCGCGCACCAAAAGCAAAACGCCCCTCAAGCCGAAACCATAGCGCACAGTCCGATTCGGGTATCATCAGTGTGGGCGCAAAGACTCCGCGCTACTTGATGATAGAGGCGTACCATGTCAGCACAATCTCCGCTTATCCTCTCCAACCCCTACACAGGCGAAACGATTGGAACCGCTCCGCGCCAAACCCCTGCCGCTTTCAACCGTGCCATTCAAAAGGCGCAATCGGCTCTGCCCGCGCTCAAAGCGTTTCCGTTGTATCGTCGCGCCGAGGCGTTGATGACCGTTGCCATGAAATTGCGTCAGACGCTTGAAGAGTTGCCCGCGCTGGTTGTGCGTGAAACCGGCAAGACCATTCGGGAGGCACGAGCAGAAACAGCACGAACCGCATTGATTTTTCAACTTGCGGGCGAGGAGGCACGGCGACTTCATGGCGAAACCGTTCCGTTCGACGGACTGCCGAATGGGGTTGGGCGAACCGGCTACTTTTTGCGCGAACCCGTTGGCATTGTCGGGGCGATCACGCCTTGGAACGTGCCGCTTGCTCTTGCGGCGCACAAAATCGCCCCGGCACTCGCGGGCGGCAATGCCGTCATTTATAAGCCCGCCGAACAAACCTCGCTCAGTGCCAAAATACTGGCAGAGATTGTCTCGGCAAGCGGTTTTCCCGACAACGCCCTGACGCTGATTACAGGCTATGGCGAGGAAGTTGGCGATGCGATTGTCACGCACCCCGATATTCCGTTTGTTTCCTTTACGGGCAGTCGCGAAGTCGGCTTGACACTCCCGGCGCGGGCAGGTTTTAAGAAAATCACGTTGGAATTGGGCGGCAACAGCCCTGTTATTGTCGCGCCGAGTGCCGATACTTCCGATGCGGCAGGGCAAATTGTCGCGGGCGGGTTTGCGGTGGCGGGGCAGTTATGTATCTCGGTTCAGCGCGTTATCGTTCACGAGTCGATCCTCGATTCTCTGCTTGCCGAACTGCTGCCAAAAGTCGCGGCGCTGCGTGTCGGCGATCCGATGGACGAAACCACAGACGTAGGAACGCTGATCAGTATGGAGGCGTGTGAGCGCGTCGCTGTACAAGTGGCAAACGCCGTTCAGTCGGGCGCAAAAGTCCTTGTCGGCGGGCAAAAATTGGGGCGGAGCGGCTATACTCCTACGGTCTTGACGGATATTCTCCCCGATTCGTTGCTTGCCCGTGAGGAGGCGTTTGCGCCGCTTGTCCTTGTCATGCCCTACCGCGAACTCGATGACGCTATCGCCCTCGCCAATTCCACCGATTACGGACTCAATGCGGGCATTTTCACCAATGACCTGCGCGAAGCATTCTACGCCGCAGAAAATATCGTCGCCGGTTCGGTGATGATCAACGATGTGCCGACGTTCCGCTCCGACGTAATGCCTTACGGCGGGCGCAAACACAGCGGCTTGGGCAGAGAAGGAATTCGCTTTGCCCTTGAAGAAATGACCGTCGCCAAAGTCGTGTGCTTTCGCCATGTTTAGGTCGTTGGGGCGTTGGGTTCGGGTACAAAAACGTACCCGCCTGAAAAACAGACGTCCTACGGACGAGCCAATTGGAAGATTGTGCCTCTGCATTGGGACAAACCAATTGGAAGATTGTGCCTCTGCATTGGGATTTGAGTGCGAAGCACGGCACGGCGGAACGCCCACTGCACGAGGAATTTATTCCGCTGTGACAAGACGGGGCGGACTGGTTTTCAATGACCCAATCACTTAATGACCCAACTGCCATGAAAAAACTGCTGTCCCTTTTTATGCTCTTTTTCGCTGTGCCGTCTCAGGCGCAATTGCCAAACTATACGCGAGACCAACTCATGCTGGAAGTCCAGAAACGGGCGGTTCGCTTTTTCTATGAACAAGCCGACCCGAAAACCGGACTGGTCAATGATCGCGCCCGCAACGACGGTAAAGAGCGCAACAAGATCGCCTCGATTGCTTCCACCGGATACGCACTCGCCGCGCTGCCGATAGCCGCCGAACACAAATGGATTGCGAAAAAGGACGCCGCAAAACGCGCCAAACTCACGCTCACCTATCTGCTCACCAAGTTCCCGCATAAAAACGGCTGGTTTTATCATTTTGTCAACGCCAAAACCGGAGCGCGGGAATGGAAAAGCGAACTCTCTTCTATTGATACGGTACTGCTGATTTTGGGCGCGTTGACGAGCGGGCAGTACTTCAAGGGCGACGTGCAGACATTGGCGAACAAACTCTATGATCGCATTGATTGGCAGTGGATGCGAATCAATGGCGGAGCCATGCCGAACAAGCAGGTCGTCAGTATGGGATGGAAGCCGGAGAGCGGATTTCTCAACAGCAATTGGGGCGACTACTGCGAACTGATGCAGCTGTATCTCTTGGGAATGGGCGCGAAAAACAGACCCCTTGCGCCCGCCACATGGGACGCTTGGAAACGCGGCAACTTCTCGTTCGGCGGCACAGAGACACTGACCGGCGGACCAATTTTCATGCACCAAATGGCGCATCTCTATTACGATTTTCGCGATACCCGTGACCGACAGGGCTACGATTACTGGGTCTCTTCGGTCAACGCGACGCGCATTCATCAGCAATATGCGTTCATGAAGTACAGCAGCAAGCCGGGCTACACGGGAGAGATGTTCGGCTTGAACGCTTCCGATGGTCCCGACGGTTATCAGGCTTATGGTGTCCCGCAGCCTGACGACGGCACACTCTCGCCGACAGGAGCCATCGCCGCGATTATCTTCGATGAGGGAGCAGCAACCTCTGCTGCCATGAGAATCTATCAGCTTCACGGGGCGAAAATATGGGGCAAATACGGATTTGCCAATGCATTCAACCCCTCACGCAGTTGGCATGATTCTGATGTAATCGGCATTGACCTCGGTATGGCACTGCTGGCAATAGAAAACCACAAAACGCGCCTGATCTGGAACCTGCTTGCCTCCCATCCCTCGACAGACCGCGCCCGCAAAGCGGCAGGATTGCGGGTAACACGCGAAAAGGGACAACGCCCCCTGCGATTGCGCTGAAATCCTCTTTCTCTATGAGACCTCTTGCAAGAGTCCAGCAACAATTTATTTCTCGTGCAGGTCTCGTTCCGC
>CAZPZP010000242.1:0-6279 GCA_964591025.1 uncultured Chthonomonadaceae bacterium | reverse complement strand
TAAATTCTTCAGACGGGGGCGTTCCGCCGTGCCGTGCTTCGCACTCTCAAGGAGCAGGGGAATTTCGTCCGTAGGACGGCTGTTTTTGAGTCGGGTACGTGATTCTCTACCCGACTCTTGCAAGAGGTCTATTATAACCTACTACGGCACGGAGAGGAACCCCTGAATTTCTCGCTATACGTTCGGTTTCCGGTGTATAATGTGAAAACTCTGTACCGCATTGCCGATTTTGCCGTCCGTTTCAGCGTAGAATCAAGTGTCTGCACAATTCAGACACAAAATTCATTGCGCGGGGTTTTTCCAACGACCCAATTGCCCAATGACCCAACCACCCATAAGGCGTTGTCAACATCTCCGTCCACCTCGTTGGGTAGACTGCACGCCCGGAAAGAAGAAAACTTCATGTATCAGAAACCACTTCCTATCGAGATCACTTGTCTCACCCCCGAAGAGACGGACGCCCGAATCACAACGGCTCGCCGCTGTTTGGGCGAAGACTTGATCATTTTGGGACACCACTATCAGCGCGACGAGATCATCAAATGGGCGGATTTTCGCGGCGACAGCCTCAAACTCTCGCAACTCGCCGCGCAGCATCCCGAAGCCAAATACTTTATTTTTTGCGGCGTTCACTTCATGGCGGAGTCGGCAGACATTCTCACGACAGAAGAGCAAATTGTTATTCTACCAAATATGAACGCGGGCTGTTCGATGGCGGACATGGCGAACATCCACCAAGTCGAAGACTGCTGGGAAGTTTTGGGACAGGCAACCGACACAAGCCGTATTGTCCCGATTACTTATGTCAATTCGACGGCGGCATTGAAAGCGTTTGTCGGCAGAAACGGCGGGGCGTCGTGTACATCCTCGAACGCCGCAAAAGTCGTGGAATGGGCATTGAATCGCGGCGACAAGCTTCTCTTCTTTCCCGATCAGCACTTAGGACGCAACACGGCTGTTGCCCTCGGTCTCGATCCCGAACGCGATATGTTTGTTTACGATCCGCACAAGCCGAACGGCGGCACAACGCCCGAAGAGATTCAGGCGAAGCGCGTGATTTTGTGGAAAGGACACTGTTCGACGCACGCACGCTTCACCGTGACGCAAATCGCCGAGACACGCGCCAAATATCCCGATGTACAGATCATCGTGCATCCCGAATGTTCGCTCGATGTCGTCAACGCAGCAGACTCTTACGGCTCGACAGAGAAGATTCTCAAGACCGTAACGGACGCGCCCGCAGGAACAACGTGGGGCATTGGAACCGAGATCAATATGGTCAGCCGTCTTGCCCGCGCCAATCCCGACAAGACGATTTTCTGCCTTGATCCGGTGGTCTGCCCGTGTTCTACCATGTACCGCATTCAGCCGCATTATCTACTGTGGGTCATGGAGGCACTGGTTCGCGGCGAAGTCGTCAATCAAATCAAGGTTCCTGAGTCTATCGCCAAAGACGCCCGCCTCGCTCTCGATAGAATGCTGACGATTGTTTAGAGCCGAAATATCGAAAAAGTGCCGAGTGTTGAAAACACCCGTCAGGAAAAAACAAGCGTCTTTCAGACGCGACACCTTCAATCTCTCGCATTGTGCGTCTGAAAGACGCTTGTACTTTCTTGCCGGGTACTTTCAGTACCCGCAATTTTGTCTAATCCATGATCAAAGTGACCTTTCTCGGAACCAGCGCGGGCGCACCGACAACGCGGCGTAATGTCACGGCGGCAGTTGTCCAACTGCCGCAGCGCGGCGACGCTTGGCTCTTCGACTGCGGCGAGGCGACACAGCACCAGATTCTGCGCTCGCCTCTCCGCCTCAGTCAACTCCAAACAATTTTCATCACACACTTGCACGGCGATCACATTTTCGGATTGCCCGGACTGCTCGCCAGTCGCTCCATGCAAAGCGGCAGTGAGACAGGCGTCACGATCTACGCACCACGCGGCATCGGTGAATTCGTCAAGACAACACTGGATTTGAGCGGCTCGCAACTGAAATATCCGATTGATATTCGGATCGTTTCGGAAGGCAAAATCTACGAGGACGCTCATTTCGAGGTCTATGCCGCGCCCCTCAAACATCGAATGCCCTGCTTTGGGTATGCCATCGTGGAGAAGGAACAGGCGGGAACATTCGATGCAGAACAGGCAAAAACATTGGGGATTCCGCCGGGTCCGGTTTATGGCTTACTCAAGAGCGGCGCAACGGTGACGCTCGATGATGGGCGCACAATAGACGGCACAGCACTGGTCGGCACGCCGCGCAAAGGGCGCAAAGTGACGATTTGCGGCGACACGATTTTCACTCCGAATGCGGTCGAGCTGGCACGCGATTCCGATCTCCTCATCCATGAAGCAACCCATCTCCACGAAGACCTTGCCCTCGCCGAACGCTCTTTTCATTCGACTTCGATCATGGCAGCCGAAACCGCCAAACAAGCCAACGCCGCCCACCTCATCTTGACGCATTTCAGCGCACGCTACGAGGGCGAACAGGGACGCCTCGACGAACTTCTTGCCGAAGCCCGCGCCATTTTCCCCAATACCGATCTTGCCCGCGACTTCCTCACCGTCGCCGTTCCTCATACCCTCTGAAATACGACGAACTCAGGCGCAGAGGGAGAAGGACTTTA
The DNA here is from genome assembly GCA_964591025.1 of uncultured Chthonomonadaceae bacterium. Classification (GTDB taxonomy): domain Bacteria; phylum Armatimonadota; class Chthonomonadetes; order Chthonomonadales; family Chthonomonadaceae; genus CAZPZP01. The sequence continues at coordinate 3,653 of CAZPZP010000242.1, read as the reverse complement.
CAGAGTGCGTTTATCACCGATCCGGCAGAACGCCTCCGCTCCGCTCAGAGTACGGAAACACCCAGAGACTTTCTGCTTGACTTTCCTCATCCGCACATCGCGTTCGGCTAAGCAGACGACGCCCTCCTGTCATAGACAACCGTTCCGGCAAAGTCTCGAAGGCTGAACAGTTACCCTAAGACAAAGATTATTTCGTCACACTCTTTCATTCTCTGTCTGATTTCTCCCAATCGCTGCCCTCGAATGAGATGATCTCTATCCACTGCGAACCGGGGGCTTCCAGATAGAAACTGTGGGTGTTATCGCGGTGCGGAACAATCTCTTGGTCATATTTTGCTGCAATCGCCTGCAATTCCTTGTTATTTACACGCCACGCCAAATGATTCGGATGCTGATCTTTTTTGACAAAGGCGAGTTTCGTGCCGTTCGCCTCGATAAATGCCCAACTCTCGTCCTGATACAAGACCGTTGTACCGGGAATGAGGTCGCGATACCACGTCACTGCCTCGCCAATATCGGGAACCTGCTGGGCGACATGATCGAAAATAAAACTCATAATGTGTGCCTCCAAAGGGGATGTTTCGTCTTTTCTACGTACGGTGCGAAAGAAAATTGGCGCGGAAGGCAGGAATTTCACGGCGGCGAGGCGTAATATACAATGCTGACTTTTGTTCACGAAGGAGATATTTAGCCATGTCCGTTATGGAAATCATCGAAAGCCGCATTGCGGCACGCCGCGTTTTGGATCATCCGTTTTATCAGGCGTGGAACGCCGGAACCCTGACGCCGGAAGCCTTGCAGGACTACGCCGCCCAATACTATCATCACGTTTCCGCGTTTCCTGCCTATTTGTCCGCCGTCCATAGCAACACACCCGACACCGCCGCACGCCGCGTAATTTTGCAGAACCTGATGGATGAGGAAGCCGGTTCGCCCAATCATCCCGAACTATGGCTCCAATTTGCAGAAGGGCTCGGTGTGTCTCGCGAAACCGTTCTCGATACGCCCGCGCAGCCCGAAACTGCCGCTTTGGTCTCGACATTCCGCAATCTGTGCCGTAGTGAGAGATTCACGGACGGCATCGCGGCACTCTATGCGTATGAGAGCCAAATTCCCGAAGTGTCCGCTACCAAAATCGCCGGTCTCAAGGCAAACTATGGAATAACCGATGAGCCGACGCTAAGATACTTTGCGGTTCACATTGACGCCGACGAAGTCCATCGTACTCAAGAGAAAGAACTTCTCGAAACGCACATCACCACCGAAGCAGAAGCCGCGTCCGCTGTGTATACGACGGAAAAGGCACTCGACGCAGTCTGGAATCTGCTGTCCGGCGTCTGTGCGCGACACAACATTTGACAAATAGGGGGAGAGAGGGACAGGGGGAAACAATTCCACAACAAAGACGCAAAGGACACAAAGAAAAATTCAAGAGAAATCTCTGTTTTATTTTCGTGAATTGTTTTCGTACCCTTTCGTGTTCTTTCGTGGATCAATGTATTGGGTTTTTCTCCTCCTGTCCCTCTCCCCCTCTGTTCACTCAGGGAACTTCGGGCGTTTGCGGCGCGTCTTATTCACTCAGAACGGGCGTCACTTCGACGCCCGTTTGCGTATGAAAGTGTAGGGAACACTCCTGCCCAGATAGTGGGAGGAGATTTTTTTCGCCGGAACAGAAAATTGATAGCGAATTGGCGAAAGTTATGTTACAATAATCGGCTTGCCAAACGATAAAGCGGCAAGGACACTTTTCGACTGGTCTCCGTGTGCGGGTAGAAGCCCGATTCGGTTCCTCGCCTCGGAGTGTGCAACTTTTTGTGCCGTTGCACTGTCACTTGCGACGAGTGAGACGGCATTCGTGAACAGTCATTGACAATTGCAGCCGACGCGATTTACTGTGTTTTTGCGTCCGATGAAAAATTGCCCTGAGACGCCGTGCCATTCCTGCCATAATGGGGAAGGGCTTTTTTGCGTCTTATAGAACAAAAGCAGGGCAACTCGGATAGCAAGTCTGTATCGGTTTCGGGGCGCGTTTTGGGTGATGAAGGAGGGGCAAGATGCCCATAAAAATGAAAAATCAAAATACAGGGGAGCGTTCGCGCAAACTGCCTCGAAATGACGCTGCCATTGCGCCGGAGTTATTGGACGCCCTCAGCAAAAACGAAAATCTCAACGACCCGGACGCTATCGAAGATTTGCTCGACGCGGCAGAGGATACGCAAGCCGTCGTGGAAGTTCCGGTACAAGAGAAGCGCGAACCTACGTTTGGCGATCTGGAGCCTGTTGTCGAAGTCGAAGAAAGCACGCAAGCATGGTTGCGACGTGCCGGCAAGGTCAAACTGCTAACGCATGATCAGGAGATTCGCCTTGCACAGCGTATGGAAACACCGAAGAGTGCTTTGGATGCCGAAGAAGCCAAAAACGAGTTGATCATGGCGAACCTGCGCCTCGTCGCCTCTGTTGCTCGCCGCTATTTGGGACATGGAATGCCTATCGAGGACTTGATGCAGGAAGGCACGATTGGGCTAATGCGGGCAGTGGAGCGGTTCAATTATCGCAAGGGCTACCGTTTCAGCACGTATGCGATCTGGTGGATTCGCCGGTCTATCAGCCGGGCGATTGCCGATCAGTCACGCCTGATTCGTCTGCCTGTCCACGTCACCGATACACTGGGACGGATCAACAAAACTCGCGGCACATTGCGGGAGCGTCTCGGACGGATGCCCACTCGTGCGGAACTCGCCGAAGCCCTCAAAATGACTGAGGACAAACTCAGCGATCTGATGCGGAGTGTGGTCGAGCCGTTGTCGTTGGAGACTCCGATTGGCGAGGAGGGTGAGAGCCGCCTTGCCGACCTGATTCCGGCGACGGATGCCCACAACCCGGTCATCGAGGCGACACGCGGAGCCTTGCGCGACGAACTCATGCTGGCACTCGACGAACTGACCTTGCGCGAAAAAGACGTGATCATGCTGCGCTACGGTCTGGACGGCGAAGAGCCGCGCACTCTTGAGGAAGTCGGGCGGGCATTGGAAGTCACTCGTGAGCGCGTGCGGCAAATCGAGTCGTCGGCGTTGACCAAACTGCGAAAACGCACACGGAACCGCCGACTGCGCGAACTGCTGAACTAATCCGCGCACTGTCAACAAGCAACCCCGCCCGAAATTTCGGGCGGGGTTCTTTTTTGTGTCAATCGAGAAGTGTTATACTCAAACTTTGAGATAATAACACAAGGAGAGATCATCATGCCCTGACGCAAAAGTTTATGAAGGCGACTCCGACGCAGGAATGTGGTACTGCCCTGCCCGCATTGTGGGTATTACAAGGTTTGAGGAGGTAATTACCCAGTGGGGAACCGACTCGGTGGGAGCCATCAGCATGGCACTCACCACCATGGCTCATCTGCTGACCGTTTTTCCATTTATGAACGAAATCAACTTCTCGATGATGCCTGACTTCGGCTTTGCCGTCGTTGCACGTCCTATTGATGGAGCGACTTTGACAGGTACGGTGACGATGGAGAATTGCAACGACCCGGCACAAAATCTCACCTTCGCGTTCCGCCCTCAACCGAGTGGGACGCCTGTTGTTCTCAAGCACGTTTTGACGCCAACCGGAACCAACACCGGCACATTCAAACTGGAGGGTATTCCCGA
>CAZPZP010000241.1:0-6282 GCA_964591025.1 uncultured Chthonomonadaceae bacterium | reverse complement strand
AAAAAGGCACTTTGGCGAATGATGCCGCAGACCAGAGGACACGCCGCCCGCCATTGCCAGTAAAATACCCGGACAAGCCAAGCGGCAGAGCCGGATCACCACGTTTGAACGGTGGCTCAAAAACGAGACGGTGACAGTAGACCGCTACTCTTTGCCCTGTATCCAAGAACTGCTTGACAGTCTTCCCAAGGGTACGCTCGTTTTGGTCATTGATGACAACAAATTTCTAAGATTTGCTTGTGCCATGTTTTCGTGTCCCTTTCGTGTTCTTTCGTGGATTACTGCATTTGCCTTCCTCTGTGTTCCCTGTGTCCCCTGTGGTTCTAAATTCGGAGCAGGAAATTCCTCTCTTCATGACGAACTTGGTAACACTGTTGCCTGTTGGTCGTCAAAAGAGGCAGTTCCCTTTTCGGAGTCATTCTTGTCCCTATCCGCGCTCAAAAATTATCCTTTCATTCTGTGGCTGTTGGGGATTTCGCCGCGTGATGCCAAAAATATCGAGCGAATGGATTTGGTTTGGGCGGCATCGTGGGTGACTTGGGCGATTGTGCTGCTTCTCGTTGGCGCAGTGGTATGGTTTGGGTGGCTCTATTATAAGGACGGAACCAAACCGAAATGGACAATCAAAGCCCCACTCGTTCTGCTCCGATTGATCGCCGTTTCCGCACTCGTGATTATCCTCCAGCAGCCCTCTTTGCGATTGAAGCAGGTCGGAACCATCAAGCCGTCAGTGGCGATTTTGGTGGATACTTCGGGCAGCATGGCGTTCACAGACCTGAAACTTCCTGCCAGCCGCGCCCAAATTGACACTGCCGCAACCAACCTCAATAATCCCGGCTCCGTTTCGCGCCTCGAACGGACAAACGCGCTTCTCAATCAGTCCAAAATTCTGCAAACGCTCGGCGCGAAGTATAATGTCCGGCTTTATACCTTTGCCGGCGATGTCAAAACAGTCGGACTGCCAACAGACGCCAAAGCCCGCAACGTCTACAGATTCGCTCTCACGCCCGACACTAAAAACACGGACAGAACCCAAATGGGCGATGCCCTGCGCCGTCCACTGGAAGAACTCGCCGGTCAGCCGCTTGCGGGCGCATTGGTGATCAGCGACGGCGGCAGCAATCTCGGCGAAGACCCCATTCTTGCCGCCGATGCCTCCAAACAAGCCGGACTAAAGATTAGCACGCTCGGTTTCGGCGATCCAACAAAAACGAAGGACATTGCGCTGCTGTCCGTTCTCGCCGATGATATAGTACGAACCAATAATACAGTCACAGTTTATGCGGCACTGTCTCAGCGGGGATATGCGGGCAAATCGGTCAGTGTCCGCCTTCTGCGCGGTAATGAATTAGTGCAGAGCATGGCAGTCAAGTTCGGCGCGGACGGTCAAAAGCAGGAGGTTCGGTTCAATTATACGGCGGGAAATGCGGGCAAATACGGTTATCGTGTCGTGGTTTCCTCGTTGCCGGGCGAGACAACACAAAACAACAACGTACGCGGCTTCGAGCAGACGGTCATCAGCAAAAAACTGCGCGTGTTGTATGTCGAAGAACTGCCGCGCTATGAATATCGCTATCTCAAAAACGCCATTCTGCGCGATACCAGTTTGGAATTTGCGTGTCTGCTCTTGTCCGCCGATGAGCCGAGCGAGGGCAATATCCCCCTCTCCGGCTTTCCCAAAACCGAAAAAGAACTTTTCAATTACGACATTGTGATTTTGGGCGATGTACCGCGTTCCGCCTTTTCCGAAACGCAATTAGAGTCGCTTCGGCGGTTTGTGGAGGATCGGGGCGCGAGTCTGCTGACGATTGCGGGCGAAAATCATGTGCCGCATGAATACGCCGGAACGCCGCTCGAAGCGGTTCTGCCCGTTGCCTTCAACTCTATTCCCGATCCCGTGATTACCGAAGATGCTTTTCAGTGGCAACTCACGCCCGAAGGCAAGCGCAGTTCCGTGACGCTCTTGGAGGACAATGCCAACCAAAACGCGCAGGTCTGGGAGCGGTTGCCGGGAATGTTTTGGAGTGCGGGCGTGGAGCGTGTCAAGCCGGGCGCGACGGTGTTGGCAGTCCACCCGACGCGCCGCAACGCCGAGGGAAATTATCCCTTAGTTGCGGTTCAGCCGTTCGGTTCGGGGCGCAGTTTCATTCAGTTGGTGGACTCGACGTGGCGATGGCGGTGGCGTGTCGGGGATCGGCATTTCTATCGCTATTGGGGGCAGGTCTTGCGCTCGCTGACGCCCAAAGAGATACCCGGCAACTCGCGCTATGTGCAGATCAACGCGGATCGGAGCAATTACGTTCTTGGCGACAAGGTAATTCTCTCAGCGCGGCTACTCGATGAATATTATCGTCCCTTGAAGCGCGAAAACGCCGCCGCAACCCTCAAACTGCCCACCGGTCAAACACAAGCGATCACTCTCAAAGCCGCGCCCAACTCGCCCGGACTGTTTACCGCCGAAATCGTACCGGACAGAACAGGACGCTATGAAGCGACCCTGATTTCTCCTGCCAATCCTTCTGCACGCGCCTCGACTTCCTATCTCGTCGAAAGCCTCTCCCTCGAAAGACAAAAGCCGGAATTAGATGAAATCCTGCTCCGCAAAGTGGCGGCGGCGGGCGGTGGCAAATACTATACGCCCGACAAACTCAACGATTGGATTAAAAGCCTCTCCAACAATCCGCTCAAGGTCGGCTCGGAAACTGAAACCGAACTTTGGAACGCGCCACTGTTGTTCTTTCTCTTCCTGCTTCCGCTCGCCCTCGAATGGTTCATCCGCAAACGTACCGGACTGCTCTAGCCATGAGCCTTCTTTTCAGCTTCCGCAAATATGCCCTCAAAATATGTGTAGAGGACGAATATCAAGGCATTTTACTTGTAAATAGTTCGTCCAACGCAGTAAAGGGTAAAGACGCATTTTACACTTCTCTGGCGCGATAATCGAAAAATAAACATGAAAATAAGTGAGCCTTGTAGTATTGAATCTGACAGTCATTATTTCACACAAAAATTCTCGGAACATCTCCTTATTGTTGAAAACCGTTTCTCTCATTTTTCTCAGAGGCGCGGCGGAGCGGGCTTGATGGGTGCCTCGTAGGAGAAAAATAGATTTCCTAAAATATTGTTTTCCGCTTATGCAGGGTTTTCTCTGAGGAGTGGCGAATAGTACGCAGATGGACAAGCAAACAGTCTGCCTATTTCCTTCACTGGAAGCAATATCAATAGTGTTTCCACTCTGCTTCGCGCCGGTGATGCCAACGACGATAACGCAGTAGATATTTCTGACTTGCTCCTTTTGGTTAGGCATTACAACAAAGTTCAGGGAGTTGACAACGATCTCGAAACAGGTTATAGCGAATATACAGACTTCGATTTCGACGGCAGAAACGACATTCAGGATTTGCTTCTGCTCATCAGCAACTATAATCAGATGGGGCAATAGCCGTACAAGCCATAATGCCCCTCGTTTGCACAGGTGGAAGTAAGGATTATGAACCAGCCGCGCAATAAAGGAGGAATGCAACTCCTTCATGCAGAAGCAGAAACGGAATAAACTCAACTTGCTACTCAAGGTGTATCATTATCTCTCAATATCTGCTAAATCCTGCGTCAGCCCGCAGATTGTCCTGCGGTTTGAGGGGTCTTAAAAGCGGCTTGACCGATTTTGAGCCTTCTCTGTGGCACTGATGAGAGGGAGCGGGGTGGCAAGTTGAGTGGAATAAGCCTCACCCTCTTTCTTAATACTGCTCTGCGAGCAGGGTATACTGTGTAGATAATGGTGTATCGTGTTCAGGAGAGGGTTAATAATGTCGCGTAAAGATCAGATGCACGAAACGGTGCGTATCGCGCTCGAAAAAGACGGCTGGCGCATTACGCACGACCCGCTTGTTCTGCCGCTTGGTCGCCGGACATTAAAAGTTGACCTTGGCGCGGAGGCTCCATTTGCTGCCGAAAAAGCCGGACAAAAGATCGCCGTTGAAGTCAAAAGTTTTGTTGGTGTCTCGGAAATTACCGAATGGGAACGCGCCCTTGGTCAGTATATGCTGTATCGTTTTGTTCTGCGACGCAAAGAACCTGAGCGGATCATCTATCTTGCCATTCCCCCTGATGCCTATAAAAGTTTGTTCAATGAAGAGGATGAAAGGGAGTTTGCGGAAGCCGAAAACCTGAAAATTCTCATTTTCAACCCTGAAGTTCAGGAGGTCATTCGATGGATTCACTGACACATTATCGCGAAACGATCAAAAGCATTCTGCAAGAACACTCCGTACACAAACCCGCTTACGGTGATATTGAAGTCGAACTGATTCTTGATGAGCAACACGATCACTATGAACTGAGTTATATCGGCTGGGACGGATATAATCGTATCCATGGCAGTATTATTCATATCGACATCAAAAACGGCAAAATTTGGATTCAATATGATGGAACCGATGATGAGATAGCCAATCGCTTGGTTGAGGCAGGAATTCCGCAAAGTCAAATCGTGCTGGCATTTCAGCCTCCCTACAAGCGAAAGTATACCGATTTTGCGGCGGCATAATATGAGCAATTCCGTGCGTTTAGTAGAGGTATTTTCGTCCATACAGGGCGAAGGAATATTGGTAGGGCGGCGGCAGATTTTCGTGCGGACTTACGGTTGTAATCTGCGCTGTACCTATTGTGACAGCCCCGAAACGCTCAAGGAGTCGGGCAGTCCGGCGATATGCCGCATCGAGGAGATTCCCGGCAGTTGGACATTCCAGCAGGTTCCTAATCCCGTCGCGGCGGAAACCCTGACAGAAACGGTGCGCGGCTATCTCGCTGAGCCGCATCATTCGCTTTCAATTACAGGAGGCGAACCACTCTTGCACGCGAACTTTTGGGTACAGTGGCTGCCAACCGTTCGCGCACTCGGCTTGAAAATCTTCGTAGAAACAAACGGGCTTCTGCCGTCTCATCTCGAACGCATTCTGCCGTATGTAGATTACGTTTCGATGGATTTCAAGGCTCCCACCGCCACAGGACTTGATCCACAAACCACGCACAAAACGCATCGCCGTTTTCTCGAAGTCGCGCAGCATACGATGGTCTACGGGAAATTCGTCGTGACACCCAAAACCACCGACGCAGAACTCGACTCGGTCTGCGAGACAATCGAAGCGGTCAACGTCGATATTCCTCTCATTTTGCAGCCCGTTACACCGTTTGGCTACGAACCCGATCCTGTCACGCCCGCCCGTATGATCGAACTGCACGCTCGCGCCTCACGTCGTTTGTCCGATGTGCGCGTTATCCCGCAAACCCACAAAATGATGCACATGATTTAGGGAACAGTGGACAGGGAACAGGACAATTCATGGAGAACCACAGAGGACACGGGGAACACAGGGACAATTCAACAACAAAGAAGCAAAGGACACAGAGAAAGCACAGAGAAATTCAGGTCTGAATCTCTGTGCTTTCTTTGTGTCCTTTTTGTGGTTAGGGTAAACTCAGTTCTGTTCCCTACTTTTTGGGCATCAGAACCGAGTTGATGACATGGATGACGCCGTTGTCGCACTCGATGTCCGTTTTGACAACTTTGGACCTATTGACCTTCACGCCGCCCTTATTATAAACGGTAAGCGATGTGCCCTGAACTGTCTTAACCTTCGTGCCATTCTTCAACTTGACTACATCAGCCGCCATGACTTTGCCGGGGACAACGTGATACGTCAAAATCGCAGTCAGTTTATCTTTGTTTTCCGGCTTCAGCAACATCGCCAAAGTCTTCTTGGGGATTTTGGCAAAAGCGGCGTCCGTCGGTGCGAAAACCGTAAACGGACCTGCGCCCTTGAGCGTCTCTACCAAGCCAGCGGCTTTGACAGCGGCGACAAGAGTCTTAAAACTCCCTGCCTTCACTGCGGTGTCAACGATGTCGTCCGCATGGGAGCGGAGTGGCATTGCGAGAGCCAAAACGGCTCCGGGAAGCAAAACGAGTTTCATCAAACTCTTCATTGTGATCTCCTTCGATTCGAGTCTGCGTTATCTCGCAAATCTCTTCGTTTTCCGTATGAGTGCATTTTGCCTCATCCGCACTTTAGACGCCCGTTTTCGGAAAGCGTTCTGGCATTCTTACGCCCACAATGAGATAAGAGTTGCATAAATCAGAAAAATATATTATTGAACATTGAAGTTTTTTTATCTGTTCATTGCCTCTTTATTTTCAGGAACAGGCGTGCAAAACAATGCGATTCTTTTGCCTTGCGAGCGGGTCAAAATGAGAATATACGGTGTCTCACCGACATCTTTGATCTG
>CAZPZP010000240.1:2684-6313 GCA_964591025.1 uncultured Chthonomonadaceae bacterium | reverse complement strand
AATTTTAGGGCAATCGGGTGTTTTAAACACCCGTCAGGAAAAAACAAGCGTCTTTACCTCACCCTCAACCCCTCTCCTCCGAACTTGTTCGGGTATCAGGAGAGGGGTTGAGGGTGAGGTAAAGACGCTTGCACTTTGGGGTTCCGGGTACTTTCAGTACCCGCAAAACCACTCTTGCCCTAACTTTGATTCGCACCCCTCTGCTCCCCTCTCGAAGGAGAAGGTCAGAGGGCAGTTTTGGCAGTTGACTACAACAACCCGCAACAGTTACCCCTCTTACATTGTCACTGCCACTCGATACAGGCGCGAAGATGGCGACTGCAACGCGGATTGCGGAGTTTTTTGAGGGCTTTGGCTTCGATTTGGCGGATGCGTTCGCGGGTTACGCGGAAATGCCGCCCGACCTCTTCGAGCGTCTTCTGGCAGCCATCTTCCAACCCGAACCGCATGACCAAAACTTCGCGCTCGCGCTCGGTGAGATGGTTGAGGCAGTATTCGATGCGTTCGCGGATGATCATCTGGGCGGCGGCTTCGGTGGGAGCAAGAGCGTCGCGGTCTTCGACAAAATCCGAGAGATGGCTGTCCTCTTCCTCGCCGATGGGAGTTTCCAAAGACAGCGGTTCCGGTGCGACTCGAATGATCTCCGAGACGCGCTCGACGGGCATTCGCATGGCGCAGGCAAGTTCATCGAGGGTCGGTTCGCGTCCCTTTTCTTGGAGAAGCTGCGCGGAGGTTTTGACGAGGCGGTTGATGGTTTCTACCATGTGGACAGGAATCCGAATGGTGCGCCCCTGATCGGCGATGGCGCGGGTGATCGCTTGGCGAATCCACCATGTCGCATAGGTACTGAACTTGTAGCCCTTATTTGGGTCGAACTTCTCGACGGCACGAATCAAGCCAAGATTTCCCTCTTGAATCAGGTCAGGAAATGACATTCCGCGTCCGCTGTAGCGTTTGGCGATAGAGACAACAAGCCGCAGGTTCGATTTGGTAAGAATATCTTTGGCGCGTTTGGCGGCAAGGGGATTGCGGGCGGCGTTTTCGATCTGTTTGGCAAGGATATACTCCCGTTCGGAAGAGAGCAGCGGCGTTTTGCCGATTTCGCGGAGCCATGACCGTACCGAATCGTCTAATCCCAACGCTTCCACCGCCGCAATTTCGTCTTCCGGGGCAGTCTCTCTTTCTTTGGATGCCTCTTCCTCAGCGAGTTCGCTATAAGGCGTGACGGCAGCAACGGTTTCAGGGTGCGTATTTGCCGTCAGCACATTGGGGGCGAAATATTCTAAGAATTGGTCTACGGGGTGAGCGTCAAGGCTATCGGAGAGGGTGTCGTTATAAACCAAATATCGGCGTTCCGGTGCTGTCTCCAGCAGAGGAAGATGAGGATTGGGTGCCGAAGTCCTGTCTGCGCTCGTGATTCCCACTCGTGGCGTCTCCCTTAGATTGGCGTTGCGGCGGCACGGGGAAAGTGATTTGCCGAGGGTTAGGCGTCGTCGCTTGAAGGCGGAGACCCCTTGCGCTCACGGAGTTTCTGGTAATACTGCTCCAAAAACACCTGCCTCTGCTCATCCGAAAGGGCGTCAGACTGTTGCAGCATTCCCGACAGTTCGCGGCGCATCTGTTCGTCGCGATACTGCTGGAGCCGCTTGATACAGTCTTCGACTGCGCCCGCATTGAGTTCCTCGTTGGTGGCGAGTGCAATGGAATCCTCCAAGACACCGCGCAGGAACTCGGCAAGGCGAAGTGCAGACCCTTGTCCCGTGTGGGAGCCTTCTTCGCGAGAGGACAGAGGAATTCCTTCTTGATTTGCAAAATTTTGCATATTATTTTGCACAGAGAGCAAAACGCGCTCTTCGTCCTCGATTTTGTGAAGGAGCGGCGCGATGTCAATGCCGCCGTCTTCGTTGGCAGGAGTGCGGGCGAGCCACGCATAAAGCTGTCTGCCCTGCGCCGTTACCAACAGTTCCGGTTGAAGGCGAGAGAGAATCATGGGGCGGAACAGCGGGCTAAACGCGGCACGCAATAGCTGCCGTTCTGCTTTCTCTGCTCCCGTGAGAGGCGGCGCAGATGTTGGCGGAACCGTCGGATCGCTTGGGGGACCTTGCGGCTTATTGCGTCCCTTCCAGCCGCCGCGCCATTCGCCTGTATTGCCCCCACCGCCACCGCCGTACTGCACTTTGCCCCAATTCTCTCCTGTTGGCGGACGATAGGTAGGCGGCGGAGGCATTTCGGAAAGAGGAGTGCCGTTTGCGTTTTGGGAGAGCGGATACCCCTTGTCTCGCGGCGATTGTCCGTTTTTGGTTTGACGGGCATAGGTTTCGATGTCGGTCATAATCTGTTCGATGGCGCGTTCGATGCCGAAGCGTCCATTGAGCGGATGGAGATAGGCGAATTTGTCCGCAAATTTGCCGCGCTGTGACTGCGTTTTGATGGTCGCGAAAATCGGAATCAGTTCGTTCAGCGCGTCGGTGCGTCCGTCCTCGGTATTGAGATTGTGGCGTTTGAGGGCAAGTTCAATCTCGAACTCCACGCGGGGAACAGCATTGTCGAGGGCAAGCTGAAAGGCGGACGTTTCGCCGCGCCGCAAAATCGAGTCGGGATCATCTCCGGCAGGAAGGCGAGCAACGCGCACTTCTGCTCCCTCCACTCCTCCCTTTTCCCACACTTCCGCGCCGCGCAGGGTCGCTTTGATTCCGGCGTTGTCGCTGTCGTAGCAGATAATGACACGCGGGTTATAGCGAGCCAGCATTCGGGCGTGTTCTTCGGTCATGGAGGTTCCGAGTGTGGCGACGCATTGAGTAAATCCGGCTTGATGCGTGGTGATCACGTCAACATAGCCTTCCACAAAAACCGGGGCGGTTTCCGTGCCGAGTTTTTTGCGGGCGAAGTACAAGCCATAGAGCGTGCGGGATTTATCGAACAGATCGGACTGCTCGCTGTTGAGGTATTTCGCGGATTCTTCGCTGCTCATGGCTCTGCCGCCGAACGCGATGACGCGCCCATTGATGTCATGGATAGGAAACATCACGCGGTTGCGGAATGTATCGTAAAAGCCCGTGCCTTCTTGTTTGCGCTGCTTGATCAGTCCAATTTTGGCGGCGAGAGCGAGATTTGCCCGCTCCTTGTAGAGATATTCGGTGAGGGCGTCCCATTCCGGCGGCGCAAACCCAATGTCCCATTGATCAATTGTGGTTTTGAGCAGGGCGCGACCAACGAGATAGTCTTTGGCATCTTGGCTTTTGCTGAGTCGTTCTTGAAAGAATTTCACTGCCAAATCGTTGAGTGCCAGCATCTCTTCGCGCTCACTCCGCTTTTCAGCACTGCCCGCGCCCCGCTCGAAAATCACACCGGCACGCCGCGCCAGCCACTCCAACGCTTCGATAAATTCGAGATTTTCTTTCTTCTGAACAAACGTGAAAATATCGCCCTGCTCGCCGCACGACCAGCACCGATAATATCCCACATCCGGGCTGACGCTGAACGAGGGCTTTTTGTCGGCGTGGAAGGGGCAGAGTCCTGTCCAGTTCTTGCCCGCTTTTTTGAGGCGCGTATAGTTGCCTATCAGTTCGACAATGTCTGTCCGCGTCCGTATTTCATCTTTTACCGATTGGAGGTCACGTTCCATGTTA
>CAZPZP010000240.1:0-2584 GCA_964591025.1 uncultured Chthonomonadaceae bacterium | reverse complement strand
GCCAATCAGCGGCGAATCCATGCTTGGCACGTTGTTCGGCAATAAATTCTGCTAAGGAACGTTCGCGCCCTTCCGCGCTTGCTTGGTCGCTTTGACGAACCGCTTCGATCAATTCGGCGCGTTCCAGTGCTTCCCATTCCAGAGCGTATTTAAGCATTGCCTCAGCGACAGTATTCATATCCTGCCCATCGCGCACGGCTTTTTCGCGCAAACGTGCTTCGGTCTCAGGCGTGAGCATAATCGGCATTGTTGTCTCCTTTTAGTTCGACAGTGTCCGTGTCCTTTCCTCATATTATAGCGATTGGAAGTCACGTTCCATAGTGGTTTATTATATCTGACGCAGGAAGTTATTTACCGCGTTCTGATCGAAAGCCTCCGGGTCGAAATCGTCTTCTACCCATTCCAACATCTCCTCATGTTCCTCATGTGCCGGGTTGGAGAGTGCATCCAGAAGATCGGCGTAACCCCAAACGCCGCCACAATCCTCCGGCGGACAGGCACGTTTGCCTTTGATGCACAGGGGGTAGACAGTCCCCGGCTCAGGAGCGATGATTTTTTCGACTTGCACCAAATGGCTCCAACTGTCGCCGAAGTCGTATTCATAGTGAAATTTCGCTCCCGCTTCGGGGGCAATGGCTTGCAGTTTGACTTTGCGCTCATCCTCCATATAGTCATCATCGAAGTTCGGATCGGGTTCTCCGTAATTTTCATATCCGATACGAAACGCATGAAGATGAGAGTTGTGCCATCCCATCACGATCTGAAAGATACGGTGCAGTTTCCCTAACGGCGTCGCCCCATCTACAAGTACCCGTCGCCAGAGAGGGGGTCGGATACCTTCGAGAGTAATTTTGAGTTGGTAAATCTGCTTTGCCACGCTCATTCCTCCATTGTAATATCGTGATTGTATTTGACGCTCTACTTTACCAGAAACGGAAAATTGGCGGTGGCAGCGTTGCCTTTGTCGTCGAATACGAACGCATACAGCCGATACGCACCCGGAAGCATGGGAGCCTTGAACGTCGCGCTTTTGGTATCGCTTTTCAGGATTGCGCCCGGAATGTCGGGCGGATAGGGCAAGCCGGGATCGTTGCTGCGATTGACAGTTTCGGCGCGAACCTGCCAGACAACCCGCACGCGGTCTTTGTCCGAGTCGAGGGTTTCGATGGCGGCTTCCTGCATCGAGCCGGGCGCGATCTCCTTGCCGTCCGCCTCGGAAGTGAACGCCGTAATCACCGGCGCACGATTGAGAATTTTGCCGCCCCATGCCAGCGTCATCGCTTCGACGGGAGCCAACCGCTCGCCACTACCATAGAGAAACATCCCAAACCACGTCGGTGTCGCCTCCATTTTGCTGTCCCACAAGAAACAATAGGAACCAAGGCACTGATTGCGATTGGCGGCAATGACCTTCTCATAATTCTCGGTATAGAATTTGGCTTTGGCGGTGCTGGTCTCTTCGCGGGGTGCGCCCCATGCCGTTTTGGGTGTCTCCCAAGGTCCTCTGGGTCCAAACTCCGTGATAGCGAACGGCTTGTCCCAACCGAACTCTTTGATGCGCCCCGCAAGCGACGGCATTCCGCCATACGAGTTGATGCCCAACACTTCGAGATGCGGCGCGTATTTTTTGATTCCGGTGATTTTTTCCTTTGAGATTTCGGCGACAACGGTCATAGCGGGATGATTTGGGTCTTCCTGCTTGATCATCTGCACGATCTCATCTACTGCTTTCCACAACGCCGGATTTTCGCCTGAACCGCCGATCTCCATCTCGTTGCCGATGCCCCACATGAGAAGCGCGGGATGATCTTTGAGCCGTCGAACCGCCCTGCGAAACGCCTCCAACTGACCTTTTACCATCGCGGGATCATCATACTTGAATCCGTGTTCGATATGTCCGATCCATACGCCGACTGTTACGGTCAAGCCCAGTTTTTCGGCTTGGTCGAGGAGTTTTTCCGCGTTCTCGTCGCCCCATGTCCGACAGGAATTGCCGCCTGCCGCAGCAAGGGCTTGCAGATTGCTTCCGCCGCCTGCCCCTTTGATAAAATAAGGCTTGCCGTCACGCAAGAGTCGCCAGCCGTCCGCCGTTTTCTCCAATGTCACCGGAACTGGCTTTTTGGCTTGCGAGGCTTCGGTATATCCCAAACTGTTTATTGCCAATAGCAAACAGGTAGAAAGGCTGAGAGCAAGTATTGTTTTCATTTGTGTTGTTCTCTACCGCGTTGAAATGAAGAGATATCAAGTTTAATTTCGCTGCGAAAACTCTCAAAATCGCTTCGTTTCAATTGTTTTCGCTTGATCGTGTAGTAGTCCTCTTTTGGCGTAATACGTTCTTCTAAAAACGGCGTGACCAAGTACCAACTGTGCAGGGTAAATTCTTGAGCGGGTTCGCTCTCGGCAAAATTTCTTCCCTTTGGCGTGTGCTTAATCTTCGCATCGAGCATCCCGACAACGAAAATCCGCTTGCCGTCGGGGGTGCGAATCAATTTTAGGGCAACCTACCACAATGCGTTTGCCAGGGAATGAATTCCCCGGTAGCCTCACAATACGACACCGAAAAGAGAAAAATGTCCTTCCATAT
>CAZPZP010000239.1:0-6317 GCA_964591025.1 uncultured Chthonomonadaceae bacterium | reverse complement strand
AGACCAACGAGACTCAAGATAAAAGGGGAATTTTTCATCGGTTTCCTCTCACTTAATCGCTTTGCGTTCCGGTTCGACCCGCTCATCGAGGAGTTCTTGGATTTTGCGTGCCATCGTGCGTTCGCCGTCCGCGCCCTTCCATGCCAGTTCGCCTTGCCAACGATACCGCACAATTCCCTTTTTGTCTACAAGCCACACGGTCGGCCACCATTGCTGCTGCCACGCTTTCCAGTTTTCGCTTTTGCCGTCGAAGAGAATGGGATAGGTGATCTTCTGTTTTTTGAGGAATTTCTTGACGTTTTCGATGTCTTTTTCCTCTTCGGTTTCGGGCGTGTGGATGCCGATAATTTCGACGCCCTTTTTCTGGAACGATTTCTGCCAGCGAGCATAGGCGGGCAGATTGCGCTGACAGTTGATGCAGCCGAACGTCCAAAATTCCACGATGGTCACTTTGCCTTTGCGACTCTCCAGCGTAATCGGTTTGTTTTCGGGAGTGTTCAGCCACTCTTTGCCGACAAATTCCGGCGGCTCGGCGCGTCCCGAATCGAACTGTTGAGCGTTGGCGGCTTGTCCCAACGTAAGCAGTGTGAGAAGGGAAAGGGCGGCGCGAACGCCTATCGTGAATTTTTGCATGAGAAGCGGCTTTCTGCCCGGTGCATTTGGAGTGTATCGCCGGGCGGTCAGTATGTATTTGACGCAAGGGAAATCCGAAAAGTTACCTTGTCCTACAGGGATAATGCCACTTCGCGGCGAATAGTTCCCGCATCAGGCATTAATCGCGGAACTGCGCGAACTTTTGCTTTGGTGCTTAAGACCGTATGCACAATAGGGTAAACTGTGTCTATGATTACCGTTGCCAAACTCCGGCGTAAGCCGTCTTAGTTCCGTTGCTTGACCGGCTTGACCGTCGCGGAGTTCGACACGTTGCTTAAGGAAATGAGATGCAAGGGTTTATGAAACTGCTATGGGCAGGAATTTTTGTGGCGTTAACTGCATCGAATTCGGCGGCGCAAACCACTGACTCAGTCAAAGTGACGAAATTTACGCTGCAAAATGGGCTGACGGTGTTGGCGTTGGAAGACCGGAGTACGCCCGCCGTCGCCTACTATACCGTATTCAAGGTGGGGTCGCGCAACGAACGCCCCGGCATTACGGGATTGTCTCATTTGTTCGAGCATATGATGTTCAACGGCTCGGCAAAATATCGCCCCAAACTCTTCGATGAACTGATCGAGGCGGGTGGCGGCTCCTCCAACGCCTTCACGACAAGCGACACAACCGAGTATTTTCAAGAAGTCTCTTCGCCAACGCTCGATATTGTCCTCCAACTTGAAGCCGACCGAATGCGGGCGTTGAAACTCGACAAACAGAACTTGGAGCAGGAGCGCGGCATCGTCAAAGAGGAACGGCGCGTCAATACCGACAACTCCATCTCCGGCTCAATGAGTGAAATTCTCTGGAACAATGCGTTTGTCGCCCACCCCTATCAGTGGGATACCATCGGGTTTATGAAGGATTTGGACGCCATTCGCCTCGAAGACGCCAAGACGTATTTTCGCACCTATTACGCTCCGAATAACGCCGTTGTTTGTATCGTTGGAGATTTCGATGCGTCCACCCTCAAGGCGAAAATGACCCGCTACTTCCGCGATATTCCGCGCCAAACGCCCCCGCGTCCCGTTGTGGATGCCGAACCGCCGCAACAAGGCGAACGCCGCGTCACCTATTACCGTGCCGCAGAATTGCCCGCCGTTCACTTCGGTTATCACATCGGCAACAATCGTGCCGCCGATCATCCCGCGCTGGATTTGCTGGATACGATTTTGTCGAGCGGCGAAAGTTCGCGCCTCTATAAAAGTCTCGTTTATGAAAAACAGATCGCTGCCGAAGTCTACAGTTCCAACGATGCACGGCTCGATCCCGGCTTGTTTTTGTTCTATGCACAGGCACGCGAGGGCAAAACGACAGCAGAATTAGAAGCGGCGATCTATGCCGTCTTGGACGAGATTCGCACCAAAGGCGTCACGGAGCGCGAACTCCAAAAGGCGAAAAATGCGCGGCAGGTGGCGTTTCAGTCGCGCCTGACAACCAATATGGGAAGGGCAGGACTGCTTGCCGAATATGAAGCCAATTTCGGCGGATGGCGCAATGCGTTCGAGATTCTGCCCAAATACGACAAAGTGACCGTCGGCGATATTCAGCGCGTCGTCAAGAAATACTTCACAGACAGAACCCGCACCGTCATCACTCTCATTCCTGAGACCAAAACCGATACACAGACCGAAAGCCCGAAAGGAGAGAAAGAATAATGAACTCACCTCTCGCAATGAGGGTTTTAAACCCCCGTCTGGAAAAAACAAGCGTCTTTCAGACGCACCCTTCCCTGAGTTTTGCGTCTGAAAGACGCTTGTACTTTCTTGCCGGGTACTTTCAGTACCCGCTGCGAGAGGTGAGTAATGAATAATCTACTCAACCGACGGGGCTTTTTAGGCTTGTGTTCGCTCGGAATCATCGGTTTGGGAGCAGAATACGACGCGGGCGCACAGACCTTGAAACTGCCGCCAATTATTCGGGCGAAGTTCGATAACGGCGTCGAAATCGCACTTATGGAATACCGCAAGGCTCCCCTGCTCTCGGTCATTGCGATGTTTCGGGGCGGGGAAACACTCGACCCCGACGGCAAAGCGGGCGTAGCAGGATTGACAGCAGACTTATTGCGAAAGGGAACGCAAAAGCGCACCGCCACACAAATCGCCGAAGAGATTGATTTTCTTGGCGGATCACTCAACACCGGAGCCGATAACGACAGCGTCACAGCAAGCCTGTATGTGTCCACAAAGGATACCGACGCCGGACTCGATCTGTTTGCCGACGTGATCCGCAACGCGACGTTTCCGCAGGAAGAGTTGGACAGAGAGCGGCAGCTCCAAGTTGCGGGCTTGCAGTCGCTTGCAGACGAACCCGGACAGGTCGCCGATCTCATTCTCAACCAGACCGTTTTCGAGGCGCACCCTTACGGACGCTCGGCAACCATCACATCGCTCGGCACGGTCACGCGAGACGACATCACGGCGTACAGTGCGGGCGTTGTGCGCCCCGAACGGATGCTGATTGTGGCGGTAGGCGATTTCAAGGCGAATGAGTTTTTGGCGAAACTCAAGGCGCATTTTGGCGAATGGAACGTTGCGGGCGAGGCGAAACCATTGGAGACGCGCAAACCGATGCCGATACCGAAGCGGTTTGTGCTTGTGGACAAAAAAGACGCCACGCAGACACAGGCGCGTTGGGGCAGAATCGCCTTGCCGCGCAATCATCCCGATTATTTTGCCGCCGAAGTCGCGTCCGGCATTCTCGGCGGCGGGTTTACGTCGCGGCTTGTGGACGAGATACGGGTCAATCAATCGCTGACGTATGGCGTAGGTTCGACGTTCGGTATGGAGGCATTGGGCGGAGATTTCAATGTCTCGACCTTCACCAAACTGGAAACCACGCGCAAACTGATTGATGCGGTGGAGGCAGTTTTGCAAAAGACCGCTGAGAAAGGGTTTATGACGGGCGAAGTGGCAAAGGTCAAGGGGTATTTGGCGGGACAATATGCGATTGGGCTGCAAACGCCGCAAGCCCTCGCCGCGCAGCTCGCCGAAATGGTATTCCATCGCCTTCCAAACGATTATCTAACGACCTATATCACCAAAATCAAGGCAGTACCGCTTGCCGAACTCAACCGCGTGGCTCGCGAACACTTCACGCCGTCGCAGTTTTCACTGATTTTGGTCGCGCCCGCCGACAAAATCAAAGCGCAATTGACTGGTTTGCCCGCGCCCGACATTCGCCCCGTCGAAAATGTTGGCAAATAGCGTCTGAGTTTCTGCACTGGTTATCTCATAGCCAAGCCTCCTTTCAGAAGCGAAAAGCGAAGTGCGTTCGGTACGCTTTCCTCTATTAACCCAAGTTGCTACCTATGCGACGATGGCATAAGCCAACACCGTGATGCAAACCTTATCGCAGAGTGATGTTCGGCGAAGAGGGACATTGAGCGGTAGGCTATAGAGCGATAGAAAGGAATTTTAGAAACCGGCACGCATTCGGCGGTCTGCGTTGATCTGATAGACGAACGCCAGCACTTCCGCGACGGCTTCATACAGATCGGCGGGGACTTCGCGCCCGATTTCCACCTGCTTGTAGAGCGCACGGGCAAGCGGAGGATTTTCGACAATCGGCACGTCGTTATGCTGTGCGATTTCACGGATTTTGTGCGCCAGCAAGTCCTGACCCTTGGCGACGACTCGCGGGGCGACGTGTTCATCCGGCTTATATTTCAGGGCAATGGCAAAGTGAGTCGGGTTTGTAATGATGACATCGGCGGCAGGAACATCGGTCATCATGCGCTTTTTCGCCAGTTCGCGTTGTCTGGCTCGTACCCGCGCCTTGAATTGTGGATTGCCTTCCGACTGTTTGTGTTCCCGCTTCACTTCCTCTTTGGTCATCCGAATCGACTTCTCGAACGAATATCGCTGAAATGCGTAATCCAGTGCCGCAATCACCATCAGCGTCCCGACTACCCGGAACGCCACCCGCATCACAACCTCGCCCACAATCGAAACGCCCTGAACCACGTTCATACGCGCCATCACAATCAACTGCGGATAACTTGAGCGTATCGTCACATAGGCGATCCAGCCGACCAGTCCGATCTTGAATGTAGATTTCGCCAATTCGACAAAAGACCGCGCCGAGACAAATCGTTTCATTCCCGTCAGAGGGTTTACGCGATTAAAATCGGGGCGCAGCGATTCGATTGCCCACATCGGTCCCGTTTGCGCGACGTTGACAACAATCCCCAAAATCATCGTCACCGCAAACAGAGGAGCCATCGCCTTCAACAGCGTCATCACCCCAAGCCCGCCCTGAATCATAACTTTCTGCGGCGAGAGTTCCACCGTATCGAGATTGCGAAACACCGACGCAAAATAGAGTGTGATGGCTTGACTGGAACCGCTGACTACACTGCCCAACGCCAGCAAAATCCCCATCAGTACCAGAATATTGGAAAGGTCTGTAGATTTGGCGACCTGCCCCTTCCGCCGCGCCTCAGTGCGCCGCTTCGGGGTAGCCGCTTCGCTTTTATCTTCGCCTGACGCCATCGCATCACACTCCCAACTTTATGAACTACAGGGGACACAGGGACAATGCAAAAACATTGATCCACGAAAGAACACGAAAAAAACACGAAAACAAATTCACGAACAACTCTCTTGCATTGGTCTTTGTGTCCTTTGCTTCTTTGTTGTGGAAGTGTCCTGTTCCTTGTGGTTCTTATTTTGCGCTTAGGATCAGCGCGTTTAACGCTTCAGTGGTTCCCATGATGATCTGCCCGACGATAAGAGACAACGATGGAAGCAAGATGGTCACGGTTGCCAGTCCGATGATAATTTTCGCTGGGATTCCCACAATAAAAACATTGACCTGCGGAACCAAACGGGCGATCAAGCCGAACGCGAAATCCACAACAAACAGCACGCCCGCCGCAGGAAGTGCCAAACGGAAGCCGAGCGCGAACATCAGTTGGAGCATCGGAACTGCGGTCATGCCGAAACCGGCGTGCAGACTGACTCCTCCCGGCAGCAACACATTGTAACTGTCTGCCAACGCCCCAAGCAGCAGCAGATGCCCGTTC
Source organism: uncultured Chthonomonadaceae bacterium (assembly GCA_964591025.1). Taxonomy (GTDB): domain Bacteria; phylum Armatimonadota; class Chthonomonadetes; order Chthonomonadales; family Chthonomonadaceae; genus CAZPZP01. The sequence continues at coordinate 640 of CAZPZP010000239.1, read as the reverse complement.
GAGAGGAGATAGACCGTCAACGCCAACTGATATTGAAACACGCTGAGAACGGAAGTCTGCTGTTCGGCGAAGGGGTCATAGAGGTTAATCATGCCGAAACCCATCTGGGTATCCACGAAGTAGCCCGCCATCTCGATTGCCGCAAACAACAACCGCGCCAAATAGCCGAGCGACAGCCCGAAAATCACATCGCCCAGCACCTGCCCCGCCAATTGGTAGAGATGATCGGGAATCGCCCCGACTTTGGGGGCAGTCATCGGCAGAATCGCGAGCGCAAAGATCAGCGCAAGCCCAGCCTTCACCGGACGCGGAATACTGCGATTCCCTAGAATCGGAGCCGCCACCATCAACCCGCTGACACGGGCAAACAGCAGCACAAACACATACATATCATGCAAACGTATCGCTGAGTAGTCCATAGATCGGTGGGTTATTGGGTGATTAGGTCGGTAGGTGGTTGGGTTCGGGTACATCAATGTACCTGTCAGCAAAACATTCCTATCGGCTGGGATCGCCGCGCTATTGTCTGGGTACAAGAACGTACCCGGCTGAAAAACAGACGTCCTGCGGACGAGCCATTTGTGAGATTTGTGTCTCTATTGAGAGTATCACTTCCAAGCAGGGGCAGTGTGCGTCCGCA
>CAZPZP010000238.1:0-6326 GCA_964591025.1 uncultured Chthonomonadaceae bacterium | reverse complement strand
AACTGTCCGTGAGCGAGCAGTGTTTCCGCGTCGTGCGTATCGAGTGCCATTGCTGCCGCCCCGACGCTCAGGGTCAGCCAAGTCTGTTCGGCGTCTGCCTCCTCTGCTCGCCGACATCACCGCCCTCGTGGAGGGACAGAGCCAAACCGACCCGCAGTTTCGTAACAACCGTCTTTATACCCGCCTGACTGTCAGCGAAGAAGGGATACGTCAACGGCTCAATCGCTTGGGCTATCCTCCGAAATGGGTGCAGAAGAGCTTGCCAAAAAAAGACTGTCCAAACCGAAAAGCGCGGTTTCCCAAGGTGAGGACGCTTCTCCTCAATCTCGACAATGGGCAGGAGTGCCACAGTCGCCGCACTCAGTTTCTGTCGCGTCTGGTGCAGTTTGTTGCCGAGACAGGCATGACGCTTGCGTTGGCTTATTCTCCGCCCTATCACCGCAAATACAACCCGATTGAACGCTGTTGGGGACGTCTGGAACAACATTGGAACGGCGATTTGCTTGAGAGCGTGAACACTGTTCTCCAGTTTGCTCGCCCGATGACTTGGAAAGGTAAACATCCCACGGTCGAATTGATAGGCGCATTTTGTGCAATTTCCCTGTCATACCCGCAGGAATTTCTATTGCCTACCGCGAATATCCCTCTGAAACACTAAACATGACCATCAGCGCGTAAAAGCGGCAACGCAATGAAACCAACACTCTTTCAGTCTCAGGAGAACAAACAGATGACACGACGCAACGCCATTTTGACCTTGACGGCAGCAGCAATTTTGCTCCCCTTCACGCTTACAGCATACGCCCAGAAGAGCGAAGAAAAGCCCATTCGAGCGATCTATGCCAAACTGGACGCCCTGTACCGCAAAAAAGATGTTGCCAAACTGATGAAGATGCTGACGCCTGACGCAACCTACAAAGAGGTCAGCGGCAAAACCATGAACTATAAAGAAATGGATACGCTGATGCGGCAGCAACTCGCTGCGATTCAATCCATTGACGCCTTCAAGACCACCATCAAAAAACTCACGGTCAAAGGCACAACGGCAAAGTCTGAAACCAGTATGACGCTCAAGGGCAAAGTCACAGACCCGCAGGGCAAGATGCACGTCATGACTTCGATGAGTACGACCCGCGATACATGGACAAAAACCCCGCAAGGCTGGCGCATCAAAATGATCGAAGCCCTCACTGACAAGGTACTGATGGACGGCAAACCCGTCAATTAAGGGGACAGGGGACAGGGGGAGAAAACACCCCGATAATAGAGACAATAGAGAAAGCACAGAGATTCTTAGTGGGTTTCTCTGTGCTTCTCATTGGTATTTGGGAATTATTTTGGTGTTCTTTTTCGTCTTTTTTCGTGTGTTTCGTGGATCAGATATTTCCCTCTGTGCCTCTATCCTACTTTCCCCTGTTCTCAGGCGAACGCCATTACGCCCTCATAGGGAGAGATTTGGGAATAGTCGGTTGGTTCGGTGTCGAAGGCGAGCGGCGGTTGAACATCGCGCAAGGGAGCCTCCATTGTGTCGAGATGGGTTCGGAGCCAATCCGCGAATACTTTGGCTTCGGCGTTTTTGCCGATTCCCTCTGCGCGATTTTTGCCGATCAGTGCCATCAACTGCGCCTGATGCTGTCCGCGCCGATCCCGGTCACGGGCAAATTGGTGGAACAACTCATCAATCCGCTCGACGGCTTGCGTGGCGGCTTCGACATTCTTAAATCGCAATACGCCCTGAAACATCCGTGCATATTCGTTCTGTGCGGTGCTGTTGGTATAAAGGTCGGCATAGTCGCTCTTTTTACCTGCCCCAACCAGCACATTGGCAACATAACTTGGCGAACATTTGAGGGTATTGGCAATCTCTTCGACGGAGCGACCAGAAGCGTGCATTGATAGAGCAAGGTCTTTTTTTGTCATGGCTTTCATGTTCAGTTCCTCACAGCAAAAACGTCCAAATAAGATGTAGAAAAGTATACACTTATTCCGAGAAGAAATCAAGACGTGCGTCTACTATTTACTTCTTATTGATTCTACTGATCTACTCCGCTCAATGTTCCCAAAACGGAACGCAAAACCCCTGAATTTTCTCTCAAATCGCCCTGTTACGGCACTTATTTACGCCGTCATTCGTGATATAATGCAGAGTAGTAAAATGCCTCCAAAATCCCATATTTCGCGGTCTAAAAGGAAAACATATGAGCGACGCCATTAAGAAGTTTCAAGCCCACGCAGGGCGCATTATCCGCCTCAATGAAGCGGCGGGTTTACTCGGCTGGGATCAGCAAACCTTTATGCCCCCGGCAGCCGCCGAATCCCGTGCTGAACAGTTGGCAACCCTGAGCGAACTGATTCATGAAATGTCCACAAGTAAAGAGATGGGCGATCTGATCGCGTCCGCCGAAGCCGAAACCGCCGCGCTCGATCCCGACAGCGACGAAGCCCGCACCATGAAAAAGGCTCGTCGCGATTACGACATCGCCACCAAATTGCCGACGGAACTTGTCGCCGAAATCGCCCGCCACGAAACGCTGTCACATGAGGTTTGGGTCAAGGCACGTCAACACGCCGATTTTGCGGGATTTGCGCCGTCACTCAAGAAAATGTTCGACCTGACGCGCCAAAAAGCGGAGTGCCTCGGCTATACCGACCATATTTACGACGCGCTGATCGATCTTTATGAGCCGGGCATGAAACACGCCGACGTTGCCAAAATGTTTTCCGAGATGAAGCCGGGTTTGGTGGAACTGACGCACGCCATCGCCGACAGCAGCAATCCTGTAGATAACAGCGTTGTGCATGGCGATTTTCCGGGCGACAAACAGCGCGAAGTCACCTTGAAATTGATTGATGCTATCGGATTTGATCGCAAGCGGGGACGGCAAGACGAAGCCGCGCATCCGTTTTGCGCCGGTTTCAACCGCAACGATGTTCGCCTGACGACTCGCATCGATCCGCAGTATTTCAGTCAAGCGATGTATGCCAGTCTGCACGAAGCAGGGCATGGGATGTATGAGCAGGGTTCGCCGGAACATTTCGAAGGAACGGTTTTAGCGGGGGGCGTGTCGCTCGGCATCCATGAGAGCCAATCACGCTTGTGGGAGAATCTGGTCGGGCGCAGTCGGGCGTTTGTCGGCTGGGCGTTCCCGATGATTCAAGAGGCATTTCCGCAGAAGTTGGGTTCAGTCTCGAGCGAGCAGTTCTATCGCGCCGTCAACAATGTAGAGCCATCGCTGGTGCGCGTGGAAGCCGACGAAGTGACCTATAATCTGCACGTTTTGATGCGGTTCGAGTTGGAATCGGCGATATTGTCCGGCAAATTGGATATAGACGATCTGCCCGACGCATGGGACACGCTTTCGGAGCAGTATCTCGGAATTATGCCGCCCGACGACGGCAAAGGCTGTTTGCAGGATGTTCACTGGTCGGCGGGTTTGATCGGCTACTTTCCCACGTATACGCTCGGCAATCTGGTCTCAGGACAAATTTGGAACGCGATCAATAAGGCTTTGCCCGACGTGAACGCTCTGATGGCAAAGGGAGAATTTGCACCCATTCTGGAATGGCTGCGAACCAACATTCACCAGCACGCCAGCAAATTCGAGCCGAGCGAATTGATCCTCAAAGCGACAGGCGAGCCGCTCACGTCCTGCTACTATGTGGACTATCTGACGAGCAAATACAGCGAAATCTACTCCCTCTAACCCTCCGCATTGGGGGCATATCCGAGAAAATCAGTTTCGGCTATGCCCTCAACTTCCACCTCCCATCATTCCCACGAAAATTTCTCTCCGATTTATACGCAGAAGCAGGAATCGTTATACAACGCCGCAAAAAAGAGAGTGTCGCTTTGTAGACCATGCGTTCTGCTCTCACGGAGGAACCCTATCATGAAATCTCAATAGACCTCTTGCAAGAGTCGGGTACGTTCTTGTACCCGACTCAAAAACAGACGTTCTACGGACGAAATTCCCCTGCCCTTCGAGTGCGAAGCACGGCACGGCGGAACGAGACCTGCACGAAGAATTTATTCTGCTGGACTCTTGCAAGAGGTCTAATCTCTCTTTCACCTTTTCTACTTGATGTTGCGTCCTGTTGCGCCCCTGCTGACTATTCTTGTGACGACCCCATGCGTAAACGCAGGGGCTTCTTGTTTCTCGGACTACGCATAGCCTGAGTGCACTCTCGTTGGCGTCCGAAGGCGGCGTCCCCGCCTCTTCTTTGTAGGACAAGCCTACAAAGTCTCTATGCAAACTGAAACAAAACACGGAGTTTTCTTCACTCATTGGCGTAAGTTCGCGCCAGTGTTTGCAACTAAGGGACTCTCAACAAAAAAATCGTTCCGTTCTTGCATGATGCGTCCGGCAGGACGCTCGTCCGAAGGACACAGAGGCGGGTACTTTCAGTACCCGACGAGGGCAGTTTTGGCAGTTGACTACAACAACCTGCAACAGTTACAGATACGACTCAGTGGCGAAAAATGGGTGGGTTGAATGTATACTAACATCAAGTGCGTAAATCTGGCAAGGTACTGCAAAAGACGGAGGGAGCGAACCCCATGCACACCGAATTGAACCGCAAACAATTTCTCCAATATACCACCGCGACTGCCGCCCTCACTGCTCTTGGAAGCGCGGACGCCCAACAACGAAAGCGAACCAAAGGCATGATCCAAACCGTGACAGGGACAATCTCGGCGCGAGAGTTCGGTTTCGCCCTTATTCATGAACACATTATTTGCGATTTTATCGGCGCGGAACAGACAAAGCGCGAACGATGGAAGGTTGAGGAAGTGATTCGCACAATGAAGCCCAATCTCCTGCAAATCAAAGAGCGCGGCATCAAGAGTTTTGTAGACTGCACTCCGGCGTATATCGGGCGCGACCCGCGAATCTTAGAGCAATTGGCGCAGGAAACCGGCCTCCAAATTCTCACCAATACAGGCTATTATGGCGGCGCGGGCGATAAATTTGTCCCAAAACACGCCTACAGCGAAACGGCAGAGCAGTTGGCGGAACGCTGGATCGCGGAAGCCCAAGACGGCATCGAAGAGACAGGCGTCAAGCCCGGCTTCATCAAAATCGGCATAGATGAAATCTCCGGCGAGAATGCAATGCTGTCCGAGATTGACGCCAAAATCGTGCGGGCTTCGGCGCGGGCATCACGCGAAACCGGCTTGTCCGTCACCTGCCACACAGGAGGCGGGGCGGCAGGGTTGGAAGCGGTCAAACTGTTCGCCAAAGAGAAAGGCGATCCGGGGCGGTTTGTCGTGGCGCACAGCGACGGACACGGCAGCAAGTTCAATTTGGAAGTGGCAGAGCAGGGGGCGTGGGTCTCCTTCGACGGCATCGGCTGGGGAACTCTCGAAGATCCGCTGGAACGGATTGCCCCGATGCTCGAAAAACGCCCAGATCGTTTGTTGATTTCAATGGACGCGGGCTGGTACTGGGTGGGAGAATCCAACGGCGGCAAAATCCGCGACTATAACTTCCTGACTGACAAATTCCTGCCCGCTCTCAAAGCGAAAGGAACTACCGATGCCACCATCAAACGGCTTACAGTCGAAAATCCGGCGAAAGTGTTTGCCTTGGCGAAATAGGGAAGTGCAGCAGCATAACAGGCTGTCTTTCTGAATTGTCCTGTTCCCTGTTTCCCTGCTTCGGATAGAATAGACCTCTTGCAGAAGTCGGGTAGAGATCACGCACCCGACTCAAAAACAGACGTCCTACGGACGAAATTCCCTGGCTCCTTGAGAGTGCGAGGCACGGCACGGCGGAACGCCCCCAACAGAAGAATTTATTCTGCTGGACCCTTGCAAGAGATCTAATATCACCATTACAAACCCAACGCGAAGGAGCAAACTATGTCCGCGGATCAGCCGTCCGAACTTTTACGCGAAGAGATGGTCGGATACGACTTTGAAGTTTGGTTCTATCGGGAACCTTGCTGGCAATCGCCGAGGTTTGGCACTTGCCACTGCCGATGATGCCACTGACAAAATGTGCCAGTGGATTGGGATGTTGGGCAAAACGTCCTTTGGGTTCTTTGGTGCAAAGGCGGCGTAAGCCCCTCGTGTATGTTACAATCTCCCCTCTCGCACCGGAGGTTTTCAACCTCCGTCTGGAAAAAACAAGCGTCTTTCAGACGCACACTGCCTCGTATTGACTCCCCTCTCCTCTCAGGAGAGGGGTTGGGGGTGAGGCAAGACGCTTGTACTTTCTTGCCGGATACTTTCAGTACCCGGTGCAAGAGGGAAGTGACAATAATGGGTGAGGTTGTCGCTCATTGGGACTCCTTATTCTTTGGTCAGAACAAGAATACCTAAG
>CAZPZP010000237.1:0-6336 GCA_964591025.1 uncultured Chthonomonadaceae bacterium | reverse complement strand
ACTCTTGCAAGAGGTCTATTGAAGCACTCACTCATTCTAACTGGAGACAGGAACGGGTTCGCGTGCGTCGAGGACAACGGCTTGCTCGCTCTCAGAGACGGTTGTCTCCTGCGGCACGCGGTAGGAGAGAACACTGCTGATGCCCGGATCCTTCATGGTGATGCCGTACCAAGTGGGGGCGGCTTCCATCGTGATCGGGTTGTGGGTGATCAGCAGGAACTGGCTCCGCTCGCTGAACTCCTTGACGATGGTGGCAAACTTCTCCACATTTGCGCCATCGAGGGGCGCGTCTACCTCGTCTAACAGCACGAACGGGCTGGGCTTTACCACCATAAACGAGAACAGCAGGGCAGTGGCGGTCAGGGCGCGTTCCCCGCCGGAGAGCAGGGCGAGATTCTGCGCTTTCTTGCCGGGAGGCTGCGCGATCACTTCGATTCCCGTCTCAAGAATGTCGTCAGGATTAGTCAAAATCAGGCGCGTCGAACCGCCCCCAAACAGCCGCGTAAACAGAATATCGAACTCCCGCTTGACCGCGTTGAACGTATCCATGAACACGCCCCGCGTGCTGTCGTCAATCTCGGCAATCGTCAGCAAGAGCGACTCGCGGCTTTTGTCGAGGTCTGCCCGCTGCTCGGTGAGATGGTCGAAGCGTTCGGTTAATCTGTCATATTCGGCAACGGCTCCCGTATTGACCTGCCCCATCGTACGCAGTTCGCGGCGCAATCGGCTGACCTCGATAGACGTGTTGCGGTCTATCTCAATGTCGTCGGGGCGAACGAGAGCCTCCTCTTTGCTGATGGTATATTCGGTCTCTAAACGCTCCACCGCTTGCGACAACTGGACTTCGAGGCGGGCAAGACGCAGCTCCGTATCGTGGAGATTTTTCGTCACGTCATTTCTCTGCCCAGTAATCTCTTTGATCTTGCCGTTGGTTTCCCAGTTGAGATTGAGCAGATTTTGACGAGCGTCGCGGGCTTCGACGAATTCGATGTCGGTGCGTTCGCGGACGTGTTTCGCTTCTGCCAAAAGTGAGAGCAGGCGTTCGCGCTCTTTGTCGGCGTCCTCGCCTTGATGCGCGGCAGCGGACTGCTGGAGCAGTTTCTGTTCGCGCTGATTTTGCAGGGAGACGAGTGTCGCTTTATCTCCCGCCAATGTGCGCGTCAAGCCTTCGCGCTTCTCCCGTAATCGGCTGACATCAACCTCAAGCGCAACGGCTCGACTCCGTGCATCATCACGTTTGACAGCAAGAGCGCGAGTTTCTGCGTTGAGATTGGCGAGGGCGTCATCTGCTATGGCGTCTTCCTGCTGCCCGGAGGAGAGTTCGAGTTCGAGGCGTTCTGCCTCTGTCGCCAACGTATCGCGCTGTGCAGTTAGGCTCTGACGCTGTGAGAGGAGTTCGGCAAAGTCGCGCTCGATCCGAACCCTGTCCCGCTCTGCCGTGATCACTGCCGCGTCTATGGCGGCACGCTCGCCGCTCAACTGCGACTCCTGCCGCGCCACTTCGCCCCGTTCCGTTTCCAAAGTCTGAACTTGCCGGGTATGCGCTTCCGTCTCGGCAGCAAGGGTTTCAATAGTCGCTTTTACCTTGGGGAGTGCCGCCCGAAGATCGTCCATTTCGCCCTTGCGCCCGACGAGATGCGCCCCTTTGCCCTGTAAACTGCCGCCCGTCAAGGCTCCTCCGGGAGTGAGCAGTTCGCCCTCCAAAGTGACGATCTTGCTCCACCCATTGAGGCGGCGCGAGGCGGCGATAGCGGTATCCATATCGTCCACCACCAAAACACGCCCAAGCAGCATTCGGGCGACTTCGGCGTACTGCGGCGCGAACGTGACGAGCGTATCCCCCACTCCCGCGACGCCCGCCGAACCCGCAACATCTCGCGCATTGAGGGAATTTCCGGGACGAAGCAGCGGCATGGGGAGGAACGTGGCGCGTCCGGCGCGATTCTGCTTGAGGAACCCGATAGCGGCTTTTGCCTCCGCTTCGGTTTCGGTCACAACATCCTGCAAACTGCCGCCAAGTGCGACTTCAATCGCGACGCGATAGGGTTCCGGCACCGTGAGGAGATCGACAACCGCCCGAAAGTGTCCCGTGATTTGCCCGCGCTTGTGAGCATTGAGGACGGCACGCACGCCCTGATAAAATCCCTCGTGATTCTCTTGAAGTTCCGTGAGTGTATTCAATCGTGCTGACTGCTCGGCGAGGGTGCGGCGTTGGGAGTCGTATTCGTTACGGAGCGTGGACAGTTCGGTTTGGGTGGCACGGAGGGCGGTTTCGTTGGCGGCGCGGCGTTCTTTGGCGTCGGTGAGCTGCGCGGTGATGTCGGCTTGCTTGTGTTTTGCTTCTGTCTCTCTCGCAGTGACTTCGGTTTGTGAAGCGTCGAGAGTGACGGCGTTCTGCTCCAATCGCTCCGAGCGTAGGAGTATATCGTTGAGCCTGTCACGAGTCGCCCGCAACGCCGCTTCTCGTGAGGCTTTTTCTTGGGCAAGGCGCATTCGTTCGCCTTGCCGCGCTTCGGTTTGGCGTAGGGCGTGCGAGACTGCCGCCTCCATTTCCTGCAATACGGCTTGCTGTGCCGACCAGTTTTCGCGCTGAACCTGCTCTTCTGTCTCGGCTTCCTCGCGCTCCTTGACGGCATCCGCGATCAGCAGTGTGACTGTGGCGATTTGCTCCGTGATGATCTGCAATTCCGTGATCAGCTGCGCCTGTGTCTTGTCGGCGTTGGCGGCGCGTTCCTGCATCAAGGTAAGAGTGCTTTGGGTGCGCTCCACCATGCTGAGGGCGTTCTGCTGAGCGAGTCGCGCCCCTTCGAGCGTGCTTTCCGCCGTGGCTAACTGTTCGCCGACTTCAACGGCAGACCGCTCCAATCGTGCCAATTCCGCATCGAATTTGAGGAGCAATTCCTGATCGGCTGTTTTCTCACTTTGTCCGGCGTAAAGTTCATAATCCGCCTTTTTGACTTCTGCAACCAACAAGCCGACTTCGATTTCGTGGAGCCGTTCCTGCAATAACAGGAAGCGACGCGCCGCCATCGCCTGCCGCTCCATAGGTTCGCGCTGTCCTTCCAATTCATGTAGAATATCGCGCACGCGCAGCAGGTTGCCCTCGGCGGATTCGAGTTTACGCAACGCTTCTCGCTTCTTCACCCGATACTTTTTGATCCCTGCCGCTTCCTCGAACAGCTCGCGTCTGTCTTCGGGGCGTGCGGAAAGAACAGCGTCAATTTCGCTCTGACTAACGAACGAATACGCGCCTTTGCCCACTCCCGTATCGAGGAACAATTCGACAATATCTTTGAGGCGGCACGGAGAATTGTTGAGAAGATACTGACTTTCGCCCGATCTATAGATACGGCGAGTTATCGTCACTTCGGCGAACGAAACGGGAAGCGTGCCATCCGAGTTGTCTACCGTGAGTTTGACTTCCGCCATACCGAGCGGCTTGCGCTTATCGGTTCCGGCGAAAATCACGTCCTGCGCGGCGTTGGCACGAAGATGACGGGAGTTCTGTTCGCCGAGAACCCACAGCAGGGCATCCACGATATTGGATTTGCCGCTGCCGTTGGGTCCAACGATAGCGGTGAGTCCGTCTCCTATTTCGATCTCCGTCTTGTCGGCGAAGGTCTTAAATCCCAGCAGTTGCAGTCGTTTGAGTTTCAAGGGTGTGTTAAGGGTGAACCGTTATCTAAAGTTTCAGCGTCTTATGCAGTCGCGCATCGAGCAAAGTCTTCACTGGACGCCAGAATTGTACCCGAACAATATCCTATTCAATAGGCAATGCAGACATATCGCAGAGTATAATAAAATACAGCGGCGTTCTTTGGTTGTGCAAAGGAAAACTCTCGTGGCATTCAGCAATTTTCAGACAATTTCCGAGGTTCAGAAAATCTATGGCATAAAATACGAGGACGGAACATTTATCGTACCTACCGGACTTGCTCCGAGTGAGGCATTTCTGAACCGAATGCGTATCGCTGTAGAAAATATCGATGTCTTTTCGTCGGAAGGTTCTCGCACGGAACTCGTCATCTCGCCGGTTCTGCTGGAGATTTACCTTAACTACCTTGGAAGATTCTCGTTTTGGATTCAGAAACCGATGAGTGCCGATCCCATACTTTCAGGCGTCCCCGATTATATTTTTGGCACAAAGTCGCCTTTAGGTAAAACCGTGCTGGAGTCGCCGCTTGTGTTGATTGTCAAAGCCAAGAAGAACGATTTCGAGCAAGGCTGGGCGCAATGCCTTGCAGAACTGGTCGCCGCGCAGAAAATTAACAATACTCCTGAAAAGCCTGTTTTCGGTATTGTTACTGACGGCGAACGCTGGCAGTTTGGCAAACTCACAGAGCAAGTCTTTACCAAAAATGCAGTCGGTTATGCCACCGAAAAGATAACCGAATTATTCGGCGCAATTGATTTTGTTCTCCAATCGTCGCTTTAATCTTCACTCCCATCACTTTGCGCCCCCGTCTTGTCGGCGAAGGTCTTAAATCTCAGCAGTTGCAGTCGTTTGAGTTTCAAGGGCGTGTCGTTGTATAAAGCTTGAGCGTTTTGTGCAATTTCGCACCGAGGAGGTCTTCCCCCGATGCAAGAATTGTACCCGAATCGCCGTCCACAAGATACAAAGTGGGAATTTCCGCGATAAGATACTGATAGGCGGGGTCGGTCTGGAACATTTTGCCGTCGTAGAACTGCGCCCACTCCATCTTTTCTGCAACGAGAAAATTCTTGACTTGAGCGGACTGCTGAGGACGATCAAGACTGATTCCCAGTATCTCGACGCCTTTGGGATGGTACTGTTTGTATGCCCGCGTCAGATTGGGCAGTTCACGCTGACAGTCGCCGCACCAAGACGCAAAGAAATAGAGCAGCACTTTTTTGCCCTTGTAATCTCCCGGAAAGTTCACGTTTTTGCCCTTGAGGGTTTTCAGTGTCAGGGGCGGCGCAGGTTTGCCATTGCGGAGATCGGGCGGGGCGGGGAATTCGGGAGCGGTTTTATCCGACGCCACAATCTCGAATTTCGTCCCTGACGGGTTCATATTCTTGATTTCATAGGTTTGACCATTGATCTTAAACGGCAGAGCCGTATCGAACTGTTCGCCGCGTTGATCGAAAGTGTTGTTGCCGTTGCGATCAATGAGCAGTTCGACGTTAGAGGTTGCGCCCTCCGCGCCGCGAAAGTCGCCGCTCGACGTTGTGTCGTGGAGCGCGGCGGGATAGACCTTGCCATTGAGAGTAATTTCACCTTTGAGCAGAGTCGCCGATGTATAATACAGGGCGTCTTTGCTGCCGGCATTATCAGGGTCGCGGGGGTCGGGGCGCATAAATGTCAGGGTGTAATTGTAACTCCAATCGGGTGCAGAAATGGGAACCGTGAGCTGCGCCCACTGCCGAACATACGCCTTGCCATCGCCGCCTTTATAGGGTTGAGATTTAACAGTGGTATTGACGACATTGGCAATTGTCTGAAAGGCGAGCGGGCTGTTTTTGTCGTCGGTGACAACAGCGATTTTGATCTTTTCTTCCCGCGTGCCGATCATGACTTCCGCGAACAGGGGCGTAACGCCTTTGTCCCGTTTGATATTGAGTGGTTGCGGAGGTGTCGGCGAAACTTTGACCATCTGCGGACGCGCTCCCCGCTCACGGACAATGATCGGCAGGGTCTGCGGCGCAAAAGTGACGGGATCAGCATGGCACACGACAGCAAATCCTATAAAAGGGGCTGCCCCCAGCGGCACACGGACACGCTTTGCCGTGTATAGTAGAGTGTGACAAAGGTTGATTGTTGTTTTCAAGGTGATATTCATGGCATTCAGCAACTTTCAGACAATTTCTGAGGTTTTGGAAACTTATGGCATACGATACGAAGAAGCACCGTTTATCGTGCCAACAGGCAGAATGCCGAGTCCGTTCCTGCCGGAGATGCTCCAATTTGTCGGGCAAAATACCGATGTCCACGTTCGGCAGGTCGCACGCAAGCCGCTCATTGTCACGCCGATACTGCTGGAAGTCTTTCGCTCCTATAGCGATAGGCTGGTGTTTTGGGTGGACAAACCGCTTCACGACGAGAGGAAATTTGCCGGTGTCCCCGATTTTGTCTTTGCGTTGAAATCTCCACTCGGTATTCCTGTGATGGGTGTGCCGCGAGTGGTGATCATCGAGGCGAAGAAGAACGATTTCGAGCAAGGCTGGGGGCAATGCCTTGCCGAACTGGTCGCCGCACAAACAATTAACAGGGAGAATCAGAAGCCCATCCATGGGATTGTGACGGACGGAGTTGGCTGGCAGTTCGGAAGACTCCAAAATACGGTGTTTACCGAAAACAAGGGCAACTATTTCGCT
>CAZPZP010000236.1:0-6341 GCA_964591025.1 uncultured Chthonomonadaceae bacterium | reverse complement strand
GCGATGCCGAGAAGAGCGATCACACTTTTTGTGCGATTCATCAATAGAGTATCTCCTTTTCCTGAGTTGAATAGTGTGCCGCAGAGTGCGTCAGGATTACGCAAACTGCGTTGAGTGCAAGTGTAGATAGGGACAGAGAGTTCCACAGAATGTAGCGAGAACCTACCCATCAATAACCTCTACCTGCAAGATATGTGCCAGAAGCAGGGAGTTGTGCAGAGAATTTCCAAAAAAATTGAAAAATCCCCAGATTTTTGTTTGCTGTCCACAATGCTTTGCTGTCCACAATGCATTGATGGGGTGAAGTGCTTTCTATCCCTTTATCGGCGTTCAAGCCGCTAATTATCAAAGAGTGTGAATAATAAAAGACTTCTCCGATTGATTTGGTCAAGTTTGTACCTTGCAGAGGGAAGAGATTTTTCTTTGTGAATGTTTTTGCAAAGTAGGGAAACCAGCATCGGGTCTGCTTCGTAAAAAGTACAAAATGACTGCGGGTCATTTTACTGTTTGATTGAGGTATCATAGGGAAAATCCTTTGGTACAAAATAGTTAGGACATACGAACTATCTGCTCCGCGCCGGGACTTATGATTACACTTTTCTCTTAAAGAAAGTGCCTTGAGGCGGGCGGGCAATATGTGGGCGTAAGGAGGCATAGACGCTATGCAGGCTCTCGCGAATATGTGTGTGCGCCGTCCTGTTACGGCAACAGTGATCATTTTGATTTTGTCGGTGGTCGGCTTCTTCGGCTATACCAAACTGGGAGTTGATCGCTTCCCCAAAGTAGACTTTCCGATTGTCACCATCACAACGGTGCAACCCGGTTCGTCGCCGGAAGAGATCGAAACCGAAATTGTGGACAAGATCGAAGAGGCGGTCAATACCATTGCCGGAATTGATCAGTTGAGTTCCATATCGTCAGAAGGCGTGGGAATCGTTGTCGTCAGTTTCCAATTGGAGAAAGATATCAACGTCGCCTCGCAGGAAGTCCGGGACAAACTGAATCAGATTTTGTCCGAATTGCCCGCAGGGATCGAACAGCCGATCATTGATAAAGTTGATACCGACGCCGGAGCCGTGATTGAATTTGCTCTTTCCGCCGACGACACTATTCGCAATATCACTGAATACGCAGACAAAGTGGTGCGCCGCCGTATCGAAGGGGTGAGCGGTGTCGGGCAGGTGCGTATTCTTGGCGGACGCAAGCGGCAGATCAATATCAGTGTGGATGCCTCTCGCCTTCGCGCCGTAGGTCTCACTATCCTCGATGTGCAGCGAGCGTTGCAAGCACAAAATATCCAAATTCCGGGCGGAACCGTCGATCAGGGACAGAGTGAACTCACCCTTCGCACTTATGGGCGCGTTGGAAGCGTCGCCGAGTTCAACGATATTTTGATCGCCAAGCGTGGCGATACTGTGATTCGTCTGCGCGATGTCGGCTCGGTTGAGGACGGCATGGAGGGCGCAGAGACCGTCGCCAATCTCGCGGGCAAGCCAACAGTCTTAATCTCGGTTCGCAAGCAGTCCGGTACAAATACCGTTGCCACTGCCGAAGCGGTCAAAGAGCGTCTCAAGGAATTGGAGAAGACGCTTCCCAAAAACTACAAACTGATCATCACTCGCGACCAATCTGAATATATTATCGCCTCTACGGAATCGGTCAAAGAACACCTTATTGTCGGCTCGATTTTGGCGGCTCTCGTCGTTCTGGTCTTCCTTTGGAACTGGCGCACGACGATCATTTCCGCGATTGCCATTCCGACCTCGATCATTTCGACCTTCGCGCTGATGTATGCGATGGGCTTCACGCTCAACGGCTTGACGCTGCTCGCCCTAACGCTTTCCGTCGGTATCGTCATTGATGACGCGATTGTGGTGCTGGAAAATATCTACCGCTTTATCGAAGAAAAAGGGATGAACCCGTTCGAGGCGGCAATTGAAGGCACACGGGAGATCGGACTTGCCGTTCTGGCGACAACCCTTTCCCTGATCGCCGTTTTCCTGCCTGTCGCCTTTATGACGGGAATTGTCGGACGCTTTATGAACTCGTTCGGCTTGACGATGGCGTTCGCGATTTTTATCTCGCTGATTGTCTCGTTCACTTTGACGCCAATGCTGGCTTCTCGCTGGCTAAAACCGGCAAAGAAAGCCGCAGCGTCGCCGTCCACTGAAACACCAGACGGTTTGCCCCTCGGTTTCGAGGAGAATAATGACGCCACAAGCGAGGCGATTGCCAGCAAGCCCTCTGCCAACGATGGTCACGGCGGGCATGGAGGCTCCAAACAAGGCGGATTCTTCAAGCCGATTGACGCGGTCTATACGTTCCTGCTGAAATGGTCAATGAAACACCGCTGGGCGATTGTGCTGATTACGATTGCGGTTTTGCTCAGTTCCGTGCCGCTTGGGATGCGGGTCAATAAAAACTTCCTGCCGGAAGACGACGAGTCGCAGTTCCAAGTGACGGTTCGCGCTCCCGAAGGCACTTCGCTTGCGGCAACAGAGACGCTCGGTAATCGCATCGCCGCCGAAATTCGCAAACTCAAAGGCGTAGAGTATACGGTATTGGCGATTGGGGACAACCAGCAGAGATCGCCGAATGTCGCGAACATTTTCGTCAAGATGCCGCCAGACGCGAAGCGTCCCGGATGGTCTCAGCAGGACGCAATGCAGCTGGCTCGTGCTGAAGTGCTGCCGAAGTTTCGCGGTCTGCGGGCTTCTGTCACTCCTGTTCCGGCGTTTTCCGGTGGCGGCGGACCTCCGTCGGGAGCGAGTTATACGATTGGCGGGCGCGACCTCAAAAAATTAGAAGAGTACTCCAATCGTGTCGTTGCCGCCGTCAAGAAATCTCCCGGAGCGGTAGACGTAGATACCTCACTGATTGCAGGCAAGCCGGAAATCGGCGTTCGGATTGATCGCAAGCGCGCGGCGGAATTGGGCGTCAATGTCGCCGATATTGCCAATGCACTGCGGTATGCCGTTGGCGGCGCGGGCGGCACGAAAGTGACCGATTACAGCGAACTCGGCGAGCAGTATGAAGTGCGGCTTCGCTCCAATCTCAACTATCGCAATGATCCGCGCTCACTCAATCAAATTACGGTTCCTTCGGCGGTTCAGCAGGGCGGCGTGACGCTGGATCAAGTGGTCTATTTCGAGACGGGAACGGGTTTGGCGCAGATTTCGCGGTTGAATCGCCAGCGTCAAGTGACGATTTCGGCGGGCGTGCTGCCCGGCTTTTCACAGCAGGCGGTTCAGGAGGCGATGGGCAAGGCGATCAAAGACCTTAATGTTCCGCCGGATTACACGGCGGACGTTGCGGGCAACAGTCGCGAACAGGTCAAAGCGTTCGGGGCGTTTGCTCAGGCGTTCTTGCTGTCGCTGATCTTTATGTACTTGATTTTGGCGGCGCAGTTCGAGAGTTGGGTGCATCCAATTACGATTCTCATCTCGCTTCCGCTGACGGTTCCATTCGCCTTGGTATCCATCCTGATTACGGGCGTGTCGCTCAATATCTGGTCAATGCTTGGGATTTTGGTGCTGTTCGGGGTGGTGAAGAAGAATAGTATTCTGCAAGTTGACCATACCAATCAACTGCGGGCGCGGGGTATGAACCGATATGACGCGATCATTCAGGCGAACCGTGACCGTCTGCGCCCCATTCTGATGACGACGGTTGCCTTCGTTGTCGGTATGTTTCCGTTGGTGTTATCGAGCGGAACCGGAGCCGTCTCGAACCGCAATATCGGCTACACGGTTATCGGCGGTCAGTCGCTGGCGTTGCTGCTCACCTTGCTGGCAACTCCGGTGTTCTACAGCCTCTTCGACGACGTCGTAACCACGCCGCTGTGGGGCAAACTCCGCAATGGAATCTCGCGCTTCGCCGGTCGGTTCCGCCGCGCATAGCGAAACCGCTCCCAATGAGAAACGCCCGCTTGTCAAATTCAGAGGACAAGAGGGCGTTTTTTTATTGCAGACATTCTCTCCCGAAAAGAGACTAACAGTGTATAATACTCATAGAGGAGGTACGTCTCTACAGTTGAAATTAACGACCAAAGACGAAAAAAATGCTGACTGAACTTACACTTATTCATTTCAAATCATGGTGCGATACCGAGGCGTTGCGTCTCGCCCCTATTACCGGCTTTTTCGGCAGCAACAGCAGCGGTAAAACCAGTCTCCTCCAATCGTTGCTCTTACTCAAACAGACCGCCGACTCGCCTGATAACAGTCTTGTCCTGCAATTCGAAGGCAATTTGGTCTCATTGGGTGATTTCCGTAGCGTGATTTTTGATCATGATGTCGGTTCGGAACTTACCTTCGCATTGAAATGGACAGAACCCAAACCCATCACTATCAAAGACCCGCTTAATCCGAATCGATTTGTCGCTCAAAGTCCCGCTCTGCAATTTCAGACAACAATTCGCGGTGAAAACGGGTCAGGCAAATCCTTACGTCTTGTGGTTTCCAATTTTCGCTATGCCGTTGGCGAAACCGCCTTTGGAATGCGCCGCAAATCAGAGCAAAGATTGGACTATGAGCTGTTTATGGAGAGTGAGCCTGCCGCAAGTTTCAAGTTTATTCGTAATCAGGGGAGAGGGTGGCAGTTGCCATCGCCGACGAAATGCTATGGCTTTCCCGATCAAGCCCGTGCCTATTATCAAAACGCCGGATTCCTTTCCGATTTGGAATTGGCACTTGAGAATTTGCTTCGGCGCATCTACTACTTAGGTCCGCTCCGTGCCTATCCCGAACGCACCTATTTATGGGCAGGGGCGCAGCCGTCCGATATGGGCAGGGCAGGAGAACAAGCCATAGATGCCCTGCTCTCATCGCGTGACCGCGAAAAATCCATTTCTCAGGGCAAAGGACGTAAGCGAATGTCATTGGAAGAGTACGTCGCGCAATGGCTGCAAACATTGGGCTTGATCGCCGAATTTGCCGTGCGCCCCGTCGCCGAAGGGAGCCAAATTTTTCAAGTCTGGGTCAAAAAAACACAGGACGCGCCGGAAGTTCTGATTACCGATGTCGGCTTCGGCGTTTCGCAGATTCTGCCCGTCATCGTGCTGTGTTTTTATGTGCCGGAAGGCTCGACGATCATTTTGGAGCAGCCCGAAATCCACCTGCACCCTTCCGTTCAAGCAGGTTTGGCGGATGTGTTGATCGACGCTGTGAAAAAGCGTAAAGTCCAGATCATTTTGGAGAGTCATAGCGAGCATCTCTTAAAGCGATTGCAGCGCCGTGTCGCCGAAGGCGAGTGGGAGAGCGAGAGTGTCGCCTTGTATTTTTGCGAAACAGAAGCATCGGCGTCCAAAATCACGCCGCTGCAAATGGATTTGTTTGGCAATATCGAGAACTGGCCTAAAGACTTTTTTGGCGACCAATTCGGAGAAATGGCAGAAACACACCGCGCACGAATGCATCGAATACAAAAGGAAACTGCTCTCTAATGCGACAGTCCCGCCGAAAACCTGCAGTCACATCTGCTTGGCAGCTTGCTCTACCGTTCGCCCTTGTAGATACCAATGTGCCATTGACCGCCAATGGTCGCGCCGCGCACGCAGGAATCGCGTGCTATCAAACCTGTGCCGACACTTTGATAGAGTTGCAGCAGAACAGCGTCATCCTATTGGACAGTCAGGGCTTAATCTTGGAAGAGTATCTTAAACAAAATCCGCATGGTTCTCCGCGTGGTCTTGGCGATCAATTTCTGGTTTGGGTATTCGACAACCAATCCAATCCGGCACACTGCCGCTGTGTTCCGATCACTCCCTTGCCCGACGACTCTGTCCGGCAATTTGAGGAATTTCCCGACGATCCCAACCTCATCGCGTTCGATCAGAGCGACAAAAAATTCGTGGCGACTGCACAAGCAAGCGGCGTATCGCCCCCTATCTTGAATGCCACCGATACCGATTGGAAGCAATTTGAGATGCCTCTCGCATATCATGGCATATCCATCAAATATCTCTGCCCTGAACTGATGAACTAACTCCATGATGAAGGGAATTGCGGGTTTTTACCGATCTCCGCTCAGCAGTCGCCAGAGAGAACGAAGCGGGGCATATCCCTGCTTGACGAGAGAAACGGGCGCGAGGTGCGATTCGCGCTCACTCAATCACCTCTCGCACCGGGTACTGAAAGTATCCGGTAAGAAAGGACAAGCATCTTTACCTCACCCCCAACCCCTCTCCTGATACCCGAACAAGTTCGGAGGAGAGGGGAGTCCATACAGGGAATGGTGCGTCTGAAAGACGCTTGTTTTTTCCAGACGGGGGTTGAAAACCTCCGGGGCGAGAGGGGAGTGAATAAAACATAGTCCCAAACGAGAAGAACAATCCCGATGAC
>CAZPZP010000235.1:0-6354 GCA_964591025.1 uncultured Chthonomonadaceae bacterium | reverse complement strand
ACCTTTTAGAAGGCGTGTGGCGGTTTTGAGATTCGTCCAACGTGTGATATAATAGTCACATGAACCTATCCAGAAATAATGAGGACAAGTGATGGCACTGCCACAAATTTATCAAGGCGCGTTGGAGCAATTCCTTCGCAGACCCGAACTGAAAAACCGCACTGATCTGCTTCTGATCATTCCACAGGAGGACACGAATCCCGTAGACTCGGCTCTCTCTTCGCCGGAAGCCCGTCGCGATGCGCTCGATGCTTTGGCTGAGATGAATCGCGGTCTACCCGTCTTTCCTCCTGAAGCGTTCAATCGTGAGAATTTGTACGCTAATTATTCCTGAGAATTCGCGTTCTGCTCATCTTGGCATTCTTTGCCGATTTCGGCGGCGATTTCATCTACGCTCATACCGCCCCAAATCTGATCTCGCTCTTCAGTATAATTGCCCTGTCCATTCGAGAATTGGTTGAGAAAGCGCATCGTATTTACAACACCAATCTCTTTATACAAGACTTGTATTGCAGATTGATTGATCTGTGCTATGGGAACCTTTCGCATTATTCTATCTCCTGTGCCAACTCCAATGGCGAAACAACCTTGATGCTCGCCCGCTCTTTCGCTTTTTTCAGAAAACGATCATCGCAGGTGCAAAAATAATCTACTTCAGCCCATTCCGCTGATGCCAAATGCAATGTATCGGCGGGTTTGATGCCATAGCCTTGCAACTCTCTGGCACGGTGCAGAATAGTCTCTGATAAAGATACTTCATTCTCGGCGAAATTCAATATCGCCTCAATAGACTTACGTCTTTCGATAAATGGATTTCGCCCAGTCTCTGAGACAAGAATTTGAGATGAAACGAGTGCAACATTACCTTCTTCGCACATTTGGAGTATCGCCGAAACCGCCTCCGCCTCTAGAAAGATACGTACATACGTTTGATCATCAAACGGACGGTTGAGACTGCAAGTATCGAAATAGATTTTTATCATGCTACTCACCGCCGAGCGTTTTGCGGGCAATTTCGACACTGCGGCGGGCGCACTCGGTGATAGCAATGGGATGGTAGCCGATGATCTGCGAGTTCAGTGTATCGTTGAGGCGTCCGATCCATTTGTCGGGCAAGGCTGTGGCTCCGAGCATTGCCCCCGCGATACTGCCCGCCGTCGCGCCGTTGCAGTCGGTATCCCAACCGCCCATGACCGCAATCGTAAGCACCTTGTCGAGATCATGCCCGCCGAGTACCAATGCCGCCACAACCAACGCCGCATTGTTGTTGGTATGAACCGGGTGATAATGTCCCAAAAGAGCGTAAATCTCCTCCAGAACCGCCTCGAACTCTGTCGGATCATCGCCGTATTTCGCGCAAATCTCCAGCGTCTGCTGCATCTCGCTGTACAGCCGAGACGTTTGCGGAATCTCCGCCAAACCCGCCACCACAATTGCACGCGGATCACTTAGAACATATGCCGCGCTGATCATCGCCGCCACAAACATTTCGCCATAAATCCCGTTTTTGACATGGGACAACCGCGCATCGCGATAGGCAAATTCCGCCGCAAGTTCCGCGTTGCCGGGCGCGGCATAGCCCCACGAATCGGCACGAATCTGCGCCCCGATCCATTCACGGTAGGGATTCTGATAAGTCGCAACCCAGTGCCAATCTATCGCGTCATCTTTATCTCCCCCGATATGAAAATGATAGCGGTTCACTAAATTTCGATATGCCTGTGTCTCCGCCGTGCAGACCATTCCATACGGCAAGCGTCCAATCCACGCCCCCGCAACATCTCGCGTCGTGAAATCACGTCCTTTTTCCCGCATCACAATCTGCCCAAGCACGGTATATCGAATATCGTCGTCGCTTTCCATAAAAGCGATGTCTTCCCGTGTGGACGGATAACACCCGACAAGCCCCGTTTGTTCTTCGGCGGGCGAATGTTGCGGGAAATAATCGCGAATTGGATATTCGTCAGGACTGATCGCAGTCAAGTAGGTCTTGATGCGTTCTTTGCTGCTCAGTCCGTTGTGTTCGCCCATAAAGCCTTCAACCGGCTTGCCGAGCGCACATCCCGCGCAGCGTCCCAGCCACGCGCCATACATTTTGTCGTATAAAACTTCATCGCTCAAATCGAGTTTGTAGGAGTGTGGGGCGTTAGGTCGCAACGCCCGAATTCCTTCCAAATCGCTCGGCTCGTTGAATGGGAAATCGGTGCGAATCGGCATCGCCAGCATCTTGTCCCATACGGCATGAAGTTTTGCCTCGTCCGTTTCTGCCGCCTCGAACTCAGTGCGAAGCGCATTGACAGCGTTGGGGTCGCGCCCCTCCTGCACACTTTGCGCGAACTCTTCTTTGACCAAATTGCGTAACGTGTCCCATGCGGGCATTGTATTTTCTCCTATTCAAACAGATTCAGTTGTTCCGTTTTGGGCTTGTCTATCGTCTCTTGTCCGAGCATTGCTTTGACGCGGTTAGCGGTGGCGGGCGCGTAGCCCTCATAATCATCATTGCACAAAACCCACGCATCACGCCCTGCCTCCGCACTCGCCTTCAATTTGTCCGTCCATCGCTTGATGCGCCCACTGTGATCGCCCTGTAATGCTTTGTGCTGCTCGTATGCCCCGTGATGCCCGATCAGACGGACATACACAAACTCCGCTGTCTCCTCATATCGCGCTTGTGTCCGACTGTAATCCGTCGAAGCCAGAGCGACGCTGTGCCGCGTGAGCAGCCCATTCACATCGTCCCCGATCAAAGAAGCGTGCCGGAACTCAATCGCAAACTTCGCCGTCTCATCTCTCACTGCCTCTAAAGTCGGTAGAAACCGTTCCAAGTCCAGCAGGTTTTCCCGTGTAAACGACGGCGGCATTTGCAGCAGCATCACGCCCCGCTTGTCGCCCAATTTTGCAATCACGTCCACAAACTCCCGAAGTTGCTCCTCACAATCGCGCAGTCCCATCTCATGCGTGATCAGGCGCGGCACTTTCGGGCAAAACGTGAAGCCGTCCGGCACGGCGTCGCGCCACTGTAAAACGGTACTCTCTCGCGGGGTTCCGTAAAAAGTCGAGTCGATCTCCACCGTCTCGAACACCGTTGCATACTGCGAAATTGCCTCTTTCGCCGCCATGCCTTCGGGATAAAACACCCCGTTCCAATCCGAATATGCCCAGCCCATTGTCCCCACAAAAACTTTCTTGCTCATAGCGGCAAATTCGACACAGGAAACCGGCTCTCCTGCGTCAAATTTAAGAACCACAGGGAACACAGAGAAAAACGCAAAGGCAAGAGCGAATACAATCCTCTGTTTGGGCAGGTCAGTTGCGTGAGTGGCAACTGTCTGCCATTCCAAAAGCACAAAAGGGCTTTGCCTAGGACAATCGAGGGGAATACGAACAACGATGGGGCAGCGCATGGGTACAAAGTCTGCCTCCATGATCGCCCTATCGAACGTCTGCGCCTGATTGTGTTTTGAGTTTCGAGGCACGCTATAAGCGCGTGATCTATGCGATTGTTTTTCCGTCCGTGAGGCTGTTTCGCGAGTGAAAAGTATTTCGCACAAAACAAGACAAACTTTCGGGACAGAGAGGGAGCCATTGAGATTGTCATGCGGCTCATGACCAAAGCACTCAAGCGGCTACGGGACTATCGGCAGATTGCAAGCAGTGTTGAAATCTGCATTGACTACCGCGATACCGTACTTACGCTTCTACCTCATGGCGCACGCGTTCTACCAAGCATCTCCATAATGCGGACGATGGGACCTTGACAAAGATTGTGCGACGTATTCTCACTGCTGTGCCTGCCGAGCGACACCGGCAGGAAGCATTCAGGGCATCGATCACCTTCACAGGGCTGCTCAGGGAGAATGATCTTACGCTTTCGAACTTTGCCGAAGAGGAAACCAAAGCGGC
Organism: uncultured Chthonomonadaceae bacterium; assembly: GCA_964591025.1. Taxonomy (GTDB): domain Bacteria; phylum Armatimonadota; class Chthonomonadetes; order Chthonomonadales; family Chthonomonadaceae; genus CAZPZP01. The sequence continues at coordinate 2,451 of CAZPZP010000235.1, read as the reverse complement.
GTCTTTAAGTGCAATCAGGGACGTGCTGGCAAAGAAGGGTTGTCATATTGACTCAGGCAGTGTGTTCTTCAATCACAAGCAAGCTCCAACGCGAATTGCATTTGGTCTGCCACAATAACCGATAATCGAAAATTGATTAGTACTACAGTTGGAGATGTGGGATTTTCGCCAAGATTATGGAATAAAGAGTTGTCTCTGCGCCCAGATGTAGCATTGTCAGAGAAGCCTCATCACTATATCCCATAGTAGACGTTTGAAGTACAACTGTAGTATTAGCCCTCCCAAGTGAGGAGGGCGTTTTGTGGGATATTCGAAACATTCAATATCAAATAGCAATAAGAGAGGCAACCTCGCGAGGCAAAGGGCGAAAAAAGAATTCCCAACAACGATGGGCAAGAGATTTCCACAACTCGGAATCTTGAATAACGTGGCAAACATATCTTTCAGAGTTGCGCCCTGACCAAATAGGCATCAATTCAACGTGTTGAAGTGTTCTCCAATCGATATAACATTCCGGCATTCGTTCTTCATATGATGGAAGATAAAACAAACTGTTAATCTTGTTTTGCCGAACGTTTCCCTGTTGCCCCTTATCAAGCCGATCCAACTGAAAAACACCCGCAACGCAAAGTCCGCCAGGTCTATCATGACGAGCGACTTTGTCAATTTCACAACCTTGAGTAAGCACAATAACATTGACAGGAGAGGTGCTGACCATTTCAGCCTCCTCTCCTGTGATTCTCTCAACAAGCCTCACTGCGCGTATAATGTCGCCTGGGCTTAATTCTTTCTCAAGGGCATACCCATACATTACCATGCAGCTCCTGCGAGGCTAAGTGGAATATCAGCGTCGACATATTCCACAGGATTAGCCAACGTTTCTGCCATGTGGTGGTCAAATCGAGCGGCAATCTGCTCGTTTGTTTCTGCTGGGGTGAGAACATATTCATTATGAAAGCTCCTCATATAGGGACAATCGGCAACATTAGTAGGTGCTGAACGCAAGGTCGTGCGAGGTTCTATCTCCATCTGATAAGCACACAACCAAGCGGTATGCACCTCATCAGGTACAGAGGATGTCATTGATTTGCTGTTCTGCACTTGAAGCCATGATCTTAGATAAAACATCGCTTGAAGCAATCGATCTTGTTCACGGCTGATAAAGACTGGATTATGTAGCGGTCTCTGGGGCGAGAGCATCATGAAGTGTGGAACTAATGCACCACCGGAAGAGGTTCCCCGCGGATCTGTTAAACCCATGAAGTTTTGCTCTAATGTCTTCAATTTTCAATCTCCCTTCATGGAAAAAATCTGTATCAATTAAGTAAGCAACTTCACCATCTTCTAACGGGAAAAGACCATGAACCACGCGTACCTGATTGTTATTATCTTCAAGACTTAATAGACTCTGAGAAAACGATTCTTTAATCGCTTTTTCTTCCCACACACCGAATAACCCTGCAATCTCCGGGCGTAGGAGCTCTTTCCAAGCGACCGACTCAATGCCTAAGCGTTTGCGACTAAGTACGTCCTGATACCTTAGTCCTACTCGTTCAATATAGTTAGGCTGATAACATTCGACGAGAGCATCCTGAGCCATCTGCCACTTTGATGAAAAATCTTCCCATCTCCCATAACGACGACACGTTAAGGCAAGGAACTCGCGAGTCAAACTAATGATTTCATGCCCATCCGAAGAAACAAATTCATGAACTGCTGGGGCATTAAACACTTGAACTTGCCCTACAATATTCGGAAAGGTCTGTCCATAATCCTTCTTTTCGTTATAGCCAGGATAAGCTGAGCGAATGCGCTCTTGGAATTCTATGGGTGGTAGAGCAATTTTTAGAATTGTTGGGAAACGTATCTGACAGACGACTTCTATCAGAGGACTGTTTCGGAAGATTGCTCTTGGTGATTCCGGAATTTGCATGATACATCAAAAACTTGGGTAGACTTGCCGATTATCGGCACATTCAGAGATAGTCTGTACACTGCATAATACGTACCATGTGAACTCCCTGTGACCGAATTCACAAACAGAATGCATCTTTGCTCTATTAAGTTCGGATACGAAAAGAAGAGACCAAAAATAGGCAGAAAATCGTAGAAGTACAACGACATTATAGTCAAAACTAATAAGAATGTAAACCCTTAGAATACAGTCTACCTATCCTGTTATTTTGTTTTTCGCCCAATTTGGGCATTGCTTCTATCCAAAATACAGGATGTGGAACGCTGCAATACCGCTTTGCGCAAGGACACCGAACTTCCCGTGCTGACAGGTTGGACGCAACAGCAAGCCACCCGACTACCTCAAAGACCTCTGAAAAACCGCGTAAAGCGTTCCCTGCTCCTCGCTTCCACACAAACCTCTTACTATCACGATAGCTTATCCCATTGTCCCCACAAAAACTTTCTTGCTCATAGCGGCAAATTCGACACAGGAAA
>CAZPZP010000234.1:377-6380 GCA_964591025.1 uncultured Chthonomonadaceae bacterium | reverse complement strand
GGACAGAAGCCGAAGATATTGTCATTCCCGATGAAGGTGAGAGCGACACGACAACACGATAACCGTTGAAGAGGCAATCCGAGAACACGGATATTTGCGAGGAACAGAGGACGAGGAGCAATATGGTGGCGGAAACGCGGAATTATTATGAGATATTAGGGGTGTCCAAAACGGCGAGCGCGGAGGAAATCAAGAAAGCCTATCGCAATCTGGCGCGGAAATATCATCCCGATGTGAATCGCGCCGAAGATGCCGCCGACAAATTCAAAGAGATTCAACTCGCTTACGATACAGTGAGCGACGACGACAAACGCCGCCGCTATGATCAGTATGGAACGGACAGTCCCGGCGCGGCGGGCGGCAATGATTTCGGCATGGGCGATATTTTCGATATTTTCTTCGGGCAGGGCGGCATGGGCGGGCGTCAGAGCAGTATGCCAACCGTCGTGCGCGGCGACGATCTGCGTGAAGATATGGAATTGACACTCGAAGAGGTTGCAACGGGAATTGAGAAAACCCTTAAATTCCGACGCTTCGAGACGTGCGACACCTGCACCGGAAGCGGCGCACAACCCGGAACCCAAACCGATACCTGCCCGCAATGTCACGGCACAGGGCAGATTCGCTTTGCCCAAAATACGATACTCGGTACATTCCAAGGCGCACAAACCTGTACCAAATGTCGCGGAACCGGCAAAATTATTCCCAATCCCTGCCAAACGTGTAGTGGAACCGGACGCCAGCGCAAAATGCGCGAACGCACCGTCAAGATTCCGGCGGGAACCGACAGCGGAATGCGTCTGCGTCTCGTCGGAGAAGGCGATACGGGCGAACGCGGCGGACCCTCTGGTGATCTCTATCTTGTCCTCTATGTCCGCGAACACGATGTTTTCCAGCGCGAAGGCAACGACTTGATTGTGACCCTGCCGATCAGTTTTGCGCGTGCCGCTCTCGGTGATACGCTCAAAATTCCTGTTATCGGCGGCGAAGAAGACTTAAAGATTCCCGAAGGAACTCAGAGCGAGCAGGTATTCACATTGCGCGGCAAAGGAATCCCCGACATCAACGGGCGCGGCAAAGGCGATCAGCACGTCGTCGTCAAAATCCAAGTGCCAACCAAATTGACCTCCGAACAGCGCGAACTCTTGCGCCAATTCGCAGCGACCACCGGCGAAACCCTCCATGCCAGCGAGGGCAAGGGCATCTTGGGGCGCATCTTCGGACACTGAAAAACAGAAGAGGAGCAAAGGAACCACGGAGAACACGGAGAGATACAGAAGAACCACAGGGAACACAGGGGAAATACAAATCCAGAATTCCTGAATTGTTTGCGTTGATTTTTGTGTTCTTTCGTGTGTTTCATGGATCGTTGCATTGGGTTTTGTCTCCCTTCCTCCCTTCTCCTTTTCTTCTCTTCTTTGGAGGTTACTATGCGGTGGGCGGAAATGACAGTCGAATGTGCGCCGGACGCGGTGGACGCGGTCAGCGAGGCGTTTTTTGAGGCGGGGTGCGGCGGTATAACGCAGATGGGGAGCGATCCCGTCAGCATTTGCGGTAGTCTGCCCGTGACGGATGAACTGACAGAGCGGATCGCCGGACTCAAGGCGCATTTGGCACGAATGCCGGAGTTTGGCTTGCCCGCCGTGTCGGAAGAGATCACCATAAAGTATGCCGAAGAAGAGGATTGGGCAAACGCTTGGAAGCAGTATTTCAAGCCGATTCGCGTTGGCAAATCGCTGATCGTCAAACCGAGTTGGGAACTATATACGCCGGAAGCGGGCGATCTGATTCTGGAACTCGATCCCGGCATGGCGTTTGGGACGGGCAACCACCCGACGACGCGGCTCTGTATGGAAGCCCTCGAAAAATATGTAACGGTGGGAATGCGGGTTGCCGATGTCGGAACAGGAAGCGGCATTTTGTCACTGGCGGCGGCGCGTTTGGGAGCCATCGAGATTTTCGCGACGGATATTGATTTGCTGCCGCGTCAGGTTGCAAATGAAAATGTCGAGCGCAACGCACTCAACGGAGTCATTTCGATATTGGAGACAGAACCGTTCGAGGAAGCCGCGCAGGATTGTGACTTGGTGGTGATGAATATCGTCGCTCACGCGATTGTCGCCCTTGCTCCGCAGACCGCGCAACGATTAAAAACGGGTGGAATTTTTATTGGAAGCGGTATTGTCACGGAGCATGAGATCGCAGTCAATGAGGCGTTGGCGGCAGTCGGGATCGAACCTATCGAGGCGTTCCGCGAAGATATTTGGGTGTGTTTCGTCGCCCGCAAAATTCATGATAATGTTTTCGATGAAGCGCGTTGGATGAACGCTAAAACCCTGCTTCCGCGCCGCACCGTCGAAGATTGGGCTTCATGACATAGAGACACGAGGGAAAGGAACCGAACGAAATGACCTTAACGATTGAATTGACTTCGGAAGAAGAGATTCGTATCAAGAACGAAGCCGCAAAGAACGGAATGAAGCCTCAAGATTGGGCGAAGAAGCAAATCATCACGCCGCTTCCTGGCTCCGATGTTCCGCTTCAAGCACAAAAATTAAAAGCGTTATTTGATAGCTGGGCGAAGGAAGACGCCGAACACTTCGCAACGATGACACCGGAAGAGATTGCTGCCGAAGATGCACAATCAGAGGAAATTTTGAGTAATATCGCCAATGGCAGAATTGAATTACGCACATTGAATTTGGATTTGAGTGATTATGATTAAACTGATCATGCTCGACAGTTTTCCATTGGGACTTGCATCGCAACGCCAAAGTAAGCCAGATGCTAAGGCGTGCTGGGATTGGGCGTCTGCTTGTGCCGCCAAAGGGGTAGATGTCTGCATTTCCGAAATGGCTGATTATGAGGTTCGGCGTGAACTATTGAGAACTAAAGTAGGTAAAGGAATCGAGCGGTTAGATTCGCTTAAAGATACGTTGCGTTATGTGCCTATAACAACGGTGGCAATAAATCGTGCCGCCGCGTTATGGGCGAAAGCCCGAAATGAAGGGATACCGACCGCTCATCCACAAGCACTTGATGGGGATGTTATCGTGGCGGCGCAAGCGTTGATAGAGGCGGAGGCACAAGGACTGCAACCCGATGAATTTGTGATTGCGACGATCAATGTCCGGCATCTTGCGCGATATGCCAATGCCGCGCTATGGCAGGATATAACAGTCTGAAATTGTCGAAGCGTTTCACGAAGATATTTGGGTGTGTTTTGTCGCCCGCAAAGTCCATGACGGCGTTTTCGATGAAGCCCGATGGATGAACGCCAAACCCTCCTTCCGCGCCGCACCGTCGAAGATTGGACTTCATAAATAGAGATACGAGGGAAAGGAACCGAGCAAAATGACACTCACAATTGATTTGCACAAGATGCAGGAAAACGACATCCGCGCTCTCGCCGATGCTCATGGTGTGACACTGGAAGAGGAAGCCAAAGTTCTTTTACGCCGTGCTATTCAACGTGAGAAGAATAAAAAAGTCCTCGCGCTTCTGGATCGCTGGAAAGCCGAAGATGCTCAAATGACAGAGGAAGAAAAACAAACCGCAGGTAAGAATACAGAATTACTTCTCGAAGCTTTGCAAGAGAATCGTAATTCTGTCGGAGACGATTAGCGTGACTATTGCTGTGGTTTATTTGGATGCAACTCCTTTGGGCTTGATTTCCCAACTCATCGGCAGTTCACCTACAGTTGATGCGTGCCATGAGTGGTTTTATCGTTTGCTCAATAACAGCATTCGAGTCGTTATTCCAGAAATCACGGATTATGAAGTTCGACGCGAACTTATAAGAACAGGCAACAAGAAGGGCGTTGCTCGCCTAACAGCATTGCGTTCAGAGGCAGAATATCTTCCAATCACAACAACAGCAATGGAACGCGCCGCAGAATTGTGGGCAGATGCGCGCAATACGGGCAGGGCAACCGCAGATAAACTTTCGCTTGACTGCGATGTGGTTTTGGCGGCGCAAGCCTTGACTGATGTGGAAGCATTTTCACTGCAACCTGATGAATATATGATTGCGACGATCAATGTGCGGCATCTTGCGCGATATGCCAATGCCGCGCTATGGCAGGAAATCACGCTCTGAGATGCACCGAATTTTTCTTGCGCCGGAACAGTTTCACGGCGACACAGTTCAGATAGACGGGAATGAGCATCAACATCTCGCCAAAGTCCTGCGAGTACGAGTCGGCGAGTCGGTGGTTTTGCTGAACAATCGGGGACAGGCGTATCAAGCGACCATCCGCGAAATCGGCAAAATCGCAACACAGGCACATATCGAAAACGAACTGGAATATCCACCAGAACCGCCGATTTTTCTCACCGTCGCTCAAGCACTCGGCAAAGGTGATAAATTTGAGCAAGTGATTCAGCACGGCACAGAAGCGGGAGCAAGTGCGTTTGTGCCAGTTCGTGCAGAACGGTGCGTTGCCGATATTCCGGCGGCAAAAGTGGCGGATCGCATCGGGCGTTATCAGCAAATCGCCAAAGGCGCGGCGGAACAGTCGGGACGGTTGAAAATTCCGCAGATTGAACTGCCATTGACAACCGCGCAACTGCTTGCTCGCCATACGCCCGAATGTCCTGTATGGCTCTTGCATCCCGCCGCCGACAGTGTGCCGCTGAAAACTCTTTTGGCGCAATCGCACGTCGCTGCCGCGATTTTAGCCGTTGGACCTGAAGGCGGCTGGAGTCAAACGGAGGAGTCACAGGCACAGACGGCGAATATCCCACGGGTGACACTTGGTTCGCGGATTTTGCGTACCGAAACCGCCGCCCTCGTCGCAATCAGTCAGATTTTGTACCATTTCGAAAAATAGAAACCTATATCCCTTTTTGGAGACACAACACTCATGGCAATTCTTGGTCCCGACGGCAAACCGGTCAGTTCCGGTCCTCCCACGCCCCCCGAAGTCGTGGAGATGGTCAAACAAGCACAGCAATTGGCTGGGGAAGGCAACCTGCCCCAAGCCTTGCAACAGATGGCATTCGCCTTTCAGATGGATGTCAGTTCGGACACTGTTATCAATGCGACCTGCGAACTTCTCAAGCAGATGGCGCAAGCGGCGGGCGATCCCAATTCGTTCGAGCTGCAATTGTTCGAGGTGATACGCGAAAACCGCGAAAACTCCGAGGGCTATTATCAGATCGGCTCGCACTTTTTCCAAGTCGGGCAGACATTTATCGCCGGACCGTTTTTGTTCCGGGCGCGGCAGTTGGCGGGGGCGGCGGTAGATCAGATGTCGCTGCAAATTGATGTCGAACTCGGTCAAGTCTTGATGGAACTCAGCGAATATCAGGGCGCGGTGGAGTGCTTCCAACGCCTCAATGACAACTATGGCGGGCTTCCACTCGAATTGATCTTGAAGATGTCGGAGTGCTTCGGGCTGCTTCGCAAAACCGAAGAGGCGCATATGCTCTACGACCTGATTCCCGAAGAGGACATCACGCAAAATCAACCGATCCTCGAATGGTTCGAGGAGACGGGCGACCTTTTAGCGCGTGTGGAGGATTTCGAGGAGGAAGAGGAAGAACTCGACCTTCGCGCATGGCATTATGTTCAGACGCGCTCGATGCTCCTTGCCAGCAATCCCGACGAAAATGTTCCCGGCGAGCGGTTTATCTTCTTCCAACCGTCCGAGCAGGATGTCGCGCAGATCATCGGATTAGCCGCTGCCGCTCTGGATCAGAAGGGCTACGCTCCCAATCGCATTGTTTGGCTGGGCGAGTCGTCGGAGGCACTGGCACGCACCTTCGCCGAGTGGTGGGAGGTCGAACCCGACAACCTGCGACTCTACAAACCCGGCGACAACGCCGATGCCGAGAATGAATTGACCCTGCTCGTCATGTCGCATTCCTACGACTTTACTCATCTCATTTCGCCGGAAGAGGTCGAGAGGCTGGGTGACAATCAAGAGGCGTTGATGCAATTGCAGAACGATCGGCTCAGCGAACTTGTCCTTGCTCGCGAAGGCATGATCATCTTTATGC
>CAZPZP010000234.1:0-367 GCA_964591025.1 uncultured Chthonomonadaceae bacterium | reverse complement strand
ACCAATCACCCCCGATATTGCAGGATTTCTTTCGCAAGTCTGTAACCTGCCATGGGAAAATCGCCTTTCCATTGATGCAGAGACCCAAACCGCTTCTCCAATCGAAGAGACTCGCGATTCTGCGACGATTGCCAAAGACGTTGCCAAAGGCTTCCCGTCCGAAGAAGAGTGCGAGTCGTATGCCCGCGACCTTCTGGAAGATTACGCAATGTGTACCGACCTGATTCTGGATCACCGCGACGGCTCGCTCAAGCGCAAATCCATGGTCACGCACTCGCCGATGAAAAGCCCGCGCTTCGGCTACTGACAGAGGAACCACAGGGGACACGGGGAACACAGGGAAATTCACAACAAAGAAGCAAAGGAC
>CAZPZP010000233.1:0-6382 GCA_964591025.1 uncultured Chthonomonadaceae bacterium | reverse complement strand
GACGTCTGTTTTTCAGTCGGGTACGTTCTTGTACCCGACTCTTGCAAGAGGTCTATTAAACCAATCAGAGCAAAATCCAAGAATATGCTCGGTTGCTTTTCGCCAACATATTGCTCGATTTCTCCTCTGCGGATAGACAGCACTTATCGCAATCGCTCACGACTTGATGGAAAACCCTTTTCAACCCAATTTCATGCCTGAAGAGTTACCATTGCCGAAAAGCGCGAGATACGGTACACTATTTACACGTAAAGAGTAATAATCTGTCCTCCCGAAGTTGATACCGAGGCAAAGCAAGGAACCAATTGCCGTGAATTCTCGTCTTCCCGAATGGCTCAAAAAGCGCGTCCCCAGTCCTGAAACCGTGAAACTCGTCGAAAGCATGGTGCGCGACGCCAAACTCAATACTGTCTGCGAAAGCGCACGCTGTCCCAATATCGGCGAATGCTGGTCGAAAAAGACCGCAACCTTTATGATCTTGGGTGATATTTGTACGCGCAACTGCGGCTTTTGTGCGATCAAAGTCGGACGCCCCGATACCGTTGATGCTGATGAACCCCGCCGTGTCGCCGAGTCCGTCAAGTTGATGGGCTTGAAGCACGTTGTCGTGACTTCCGTTGCCCGCGACGAACTCCCCGATGAAGGCTCAGGGCATTTTGCCGCGACGATTTTGGCGTTGCGTGAAGCCGTTCCCGGTATTATCGTGGAAGTTCTCACTCCGGATTTCAAGGGCAAACGCTGGTGCATTCGCCGCGTTGTCGAGGCACGCCCCGACATTTACAATCACAATATCGAGACGGTGGAGCGGCTCTCGCCCGTTGTGCGCCCGCAAGCCAAGTACTCCCGAACGCTCGACCTGCTTCAATCCGTCAAGAATATGGACGCCTCGATTCATACCAAATCCGGCATGATGCTTGGGCTTGGCGAAACCCATGACGAAATTTTGCAAACCCTGCGCGATCTGCGGCAAGTCGGCGTGAGTGCTGTCACGATTGGGCAGTATCTGCGTCCTACAACAGAAAGACATCTGCCCGTCGTGGATTATATCCATCCCGATAAATTCAAGGAATATGAGCGTATTGGGGAAGAGATGGGATTTGTCTTTGTGGCGTCCGGTGCGTTTGTGCGTTCATCGTACAACGCCGAAAAGTTCTCGGAAAAATTGCTTGCGGATCGCCTCGCAGCGGTAGGTTGTTAGGTTCTTGGGTCGTTAGGTGGTTGGGTTATTGGGTTGGTGGACAATGCCGGATACGGCGGAATGAATTCCTCCGCTGGGGGCAACTGCGTTGCCGTGCGTCCTTCGGACGCGATAATTCAATTTCCCAATCGCCTAATCACCCACCAACCCAACTTGGAGTTAAGGATTGAAGCGTGTCGTTCGATTTGGAATCCATAGTCTCCTGATCGTGCTGCCGCTCATTGTGCTGGCTTTCGGGGCGTCGCGCTATGTGCGCGGCGTTTTCCGTTATCTCAACACCGATGCGCGGCTGGCAGGAACAATGTCGGCGGAAGCGAGCCGACTTTTGGGGCGCGAAGTGCGGATCGGCGACGTCAAAATCACGGGCAATCTGTGGAGTTTGACGGCGAAAAACAGTATTGAACTCCGCAATATCGCTGTCGCCGCCGAAACCACGCTGGACAAGGGAATTTTTGCGCGTGCCGATAGCGTGCGCGTGGATTACAACCTCCAGCAAATTTTGTTCGCGTCGAATGTGCAGGTTCCGCTTGTCAATAATGTCCGCCTCTTGCGTCCGCTCGCTTCTCTCATTCGGGACAAGAAAGGCGAATGGAACGTCTCCAAACTTCTTACCGGCAAAGGGGTTCCCGGACGTCCGTTCACCGACAAAATCACTGTCACAGACGCCACAGTTTTGTATGACGACGCGCTTTTCCCCGCGCCGTCCGGTGTGCCGCAACGACGCCTTGTAACTCGCATTGATAAAGTCAGTGGAATTGTTCAGTTGCGCGACCCCCAAAATGTCGCCTTCGACCTCACCGCCGCAGGGCTGCCCGGCTATGGAGCAAACATTCTTGCAACGGGAACTCTGCGCCTCAATCCGCTTTTGCTCAGCACACGCCTCAAGGCAGACGCCCTCAATCTTCCGGCTCTTGCGGCGCGATTTGTTTCCACCAAACAGGCGCAAATCGCACGCGGCACTGCCAACGCCGACTTGACAATACTCTATACTCCCAAAGCGAAAAAGCTCGGCAAAGCAAGCCCGAACTTCCGGGATGTTTTCGACGCAAGCGGCTCCATAACCGCGCAAAATCTGGACGTTTTCGCGCCGGAAATCGGTACGCCCTTTCGCAATACCACCCTCGACGCGACTTTCAACCGCAATCTGCTTCGCGCCAAAATCAGCACACTGACCGCAGGGGCAAATATCGCTCTCGATGGCGTCGCTGCCCTGCAATGGACGCCGAAACTCACCGTTGCCCATTTCGCGGCGGAAACCACCGTTCAGAACGCCAATCTCAAACGGCTTCGCACCGACCTGCAAATTGCCAAGCGATTTCAGAAGCAGCTCGCCGCACTCGCCCCCAATATCCGCCGTGAGATTTTGCGTGCCGAGGGGCAGGGCGATATTCGGTTTCATGTCGCCGGAACGCCGCCAAATCTTACTGCCGACGCCGCCCTCAATATGGCAAGCCTGACAGCCGCAGGATATGGCGTCAAAAACATCGCTCTCACCACCGACTATGCCGACAACAAGGTCAACGCCGATCTTCGCGCTCAATTCGGCAAGGGAACGCTGGCACTGCGCGGACACGCCGATACGACAGGCAAACAGGCGTTTCGTATTGCGGGGCGCGGGCGCGATCTCGACCTTGCCGCGCTCCAAATCGCGGGCAGGCAGAAATTGGCGGGGACAGGCAAACTCGACATTGCGGCGTCCGGCGAACGGGGGCAAACTCCGAAGATTCAGGCACAGGCGGCGTTCGATAATCTGCGTTATCGCGGACAAACCCTGCGCTCGCTCTATGCGATTGCCGATACCGTTGGCTCTCAATTGGCACTCCGAACTGTCCGTATAGACGACCCCAAAGGCTTCGCGCTCGCCAGTGGAACCGTCGATCTCAAAACGCGCCAACTCAATATCAATGTTGGCGCGAACGAACTCGATTTGGATCGCCTCAAAGACGCTCTTCAAGCTGCCAATCCCAGAGCGTTAGCGGCAGTCAAAACGCTCGTACCCAACAACCCGACAGGGAACAGGGAACAGAACGATTCATTGTCCAATGACCCGACGACCCAACAACCCAACAACCCAACCGTTCAACGCCCCGCCTCGCCCGATGACATTCCTCTTAAGGGAGCGGGCTATCTGCGCGGCAAAATCACGGGTGAACTGACCCATCCGCACCTCCGCACTCAGCTCAATCTTTTCAATGTGCAATCAGGCGAGTACAGTTTGGATCGCGTCAGTGCCACACTCGATGTGACCAAAGATGCTCTGATTATCGCGCAAGGCACTGCCAATCGCTATCCCGGCACGATCCGCTTCTCAGGGCTTGTCGCCGATCCGTTCCAGCCTGACCCTGAGATTTCGCTCAATGCCACCCTTGACAATCTCGACCTCACCGACTTGGCGCGTTTGGCGGGGCTTAATCCCGACGCGATTTTGATCAATGGTTCGCTTTCTACGGAAGAAGATGTGCAGATCGAGGGCAAAACGGGGGCGTTGCGGGTACGGCGTCCGATTGTGCTGCGGTTCGATGAGGCTTCGGTCAATGGGCTTGCCTTGCGCGATGCGAGAATTGAAGCCACGTATGACGGCAAAACGGTGACCGTTGCCAGTGCCAATATCAACGTCGCGGGCGGGCGCGTCACGGCATCCGGCAGTGTCACCAAAGAGGGCGCACTTAACTTGCGGGTGGAAGGCGAAACGCTTGGCTTGGAAGATTTGACGTTCGCCTTGCCCCTGACGATTGCCGACATCAAAAAAGTGCAGGGAACACTGGATTTTCAAGCCAATGTCGGCGGAACAATCAAAGACCCCAAAGCCGATGTCACGCTGACCGGATCAGGACTGATCTATAACACTTATGCCCTCGGAACCCTCGAAGCCAAAGCCACTTATGAGGACAAAACTGCTCGTGTCCCATCATTGACCCTGATAAGCCCTGTTGGCAGCGATGGCAAGCGCGGCGAACTGACGATTACGGACGCCCTGTATAACACGGATACAAAAGCAATAGACGGCGCGATACGGTGGAAAGAGTTCTCCATCGAACGAATACGGGAGTTCTACGCTAATACTCGCTTTGCCGAAACCAAAACAGGTCAGCGCGGCTTGGACATTTTTAATCAATTCACTGATCCCGTTGAAGGCACACTGTCGGGTTCGCTCGTTGTCGGCGGAACGGTTGACACGCCGGAGGCGACTCTCAATTGGGACGCCCGCGAGGTCAAAGCCGGACGCTATGCCTTTACTTCGTTCTCCGGCAGTGCCAAAGCCAACAAGGAAAAACTCGTCATTCCCGCACCAAGTCTGCCGGAGCGTATCCTGCGTCTCGAATTTCCCGAAGGCATTATCGAGGGCGAAAATGTCTCTGTCACCTATGGCGGCACGATCACCGGCGATGTGCGGGCGAACAATGTTGACCTTGCTATCATCAAAACTTGGCTGCCGGACAATGCGATTGTACGCGAACTCACTGGCAAAGGTGACCTTTTTATTCAAGCCAGCGGCACGACGAATAAACCGCAACTGGAACTCTCTTATCTCAACCTCCAAAATGTCGCCTTTAGAAACTTCAGCGTGGATCGCGTGGAAATTCTCAATGCGCTGGTAACGGAAGGCAAAATTCAGGCGGATACGATCCGTGTCTCCAAAACGGATCGCGAACGCAATATCAAATATCAGGCGAACGCGAGTGGTTCCATTGCGTTTTCGTTCTCGCCGCCGTTTATCGCCGATGACGCCGCGCTCGATTTCAAGGCGGATTTGCTCAATGAGGATATTCGCGCCCTTGTCGCACCGAACCCGCGCATTCCCAACGCCAGCAATGGGACGTTCTCGCTGACGGCACTGGTTTCAGGCACGAAATCGGCTCCCAATCTCTTTGGGTTTGTGACCATTGACGCGCCGCAACTGCAATTTGGGGGTATCTCGACAGGATTGCGTGATGTCAAAGGGCAGATCAATCTCGTGCAGGATCAGATCGTCGTTGCCAACAACTTCCAAGCCCGTTCTCAAATCTATCGGAAAGACGGTCTGCCCAGTCAGGAGAAAGGCAAAACAGGCGAGCCGATTACGCTGACGGGAAGTCTGCCGCTCGGCATCGGCAACGAGGGCGAAACGGGTGAAATCCGCTTGGAGACGCCCAAATTTGTCTTCGAGGAATCGGGCATCGAAGCCGCTCCCAATGGCGCGGCACGGGGAGAAGCAAACGTCAAATTGCGGATTACGGGTTCTGCCGTCGCGCCCACTCTCGGCGGTGATATTATCGTTACGAACGCACAGTTTTCGCTTCCCAGTGAGTTTGTCGGGCTGTCCGGCGCGGGAGTCGCCCTGCCGATTGCACCTACGCTCGATCTCACGGTGCGCCTCGCCGAAAAAGTCCGCCTTACGAACGCTCAGCTCAACGCCCTCACCGACGGAGAGGTTCGCCTGTTCGGAACTATTCCCGATTACCAACTGCGCGGGCGCGTATTCCTGCGCGAAGGCAGACTTACGCTTCCGACGGCACGCTTCACCATTATCCCGACGGGAGAAGTCACTGCCACTTATCCGACGTATATCGCGGGCGCGGAAGGGCAGTTGGAGCCGACGCTTGGCTTGAACGTCAATCTCAAAGCACAGACCAACCTTTCGGCGCGTTCCATCTCCAATGTCCAACGGCGTTATAAGGTGACGGTAACAGCCATCGGAGCGTTGACAGGCGGGGCGGTTGATCCCGTGACAGGACGCTCGCGCCTCAATCTCAACTTCCAGTCCGATCCGCCCGACCTTGCGGGCAACCAAGAGCAGATGTTCCGAAAACTCGCGGGTGTTCTGGGCGGAGCCGAAAATATCGAACTGTTCAGCCGCAATCCGGGGCAAGCATTTGCCGCGCAATTGACGAATATTTTTACCAGCTCTGTTCTTCCGGGCTTGTTCGACAACTTCGCGCAGTCATCGGGTTTCGAGGAATTTGTCGTCAACTACGATCCAATTCAGCGTCTAAATCTGCTGGTATCGCGCCGCCTTTTTGGTCCGTTTTATGCCAGTTACAACCGTACGCTTTCGGGAGCGCAGGAGCAATATATTCTGCGCCTCTCCGCTCGCTTCCAAGAACGCTATCAAGTGTCGTATGAGGTCAACGAGCGCAATGTACAGCGATACCTTTTAGAAGGCGTGTGGCGGTTTTGAGATTCGTCCAACGTGTGATATAATAG
>CAZPZP010000232.1:4154-6386 GCA_964591025.1 uncultured Chthonomonadaceae bacterium | reverse complement strand
GAGATTCATACTCAAGAAGGAAAATGAACGCGCTACAGTGAATTGACAGATATTCTCCTGTCGCACAAACCAAAGAGAAGATACTGATCGCGCAGTCATGGTTTCAAGCGAGCAGAGATTTTTTCTTCACGACAGAGAGCGGTACTGTAGCAAAAACTGGAGATCACGGAAAACTCTTTGCAATAAAGAGTGCGTATCAGGAGTGGGAGACAAGGTTATGGAATCGTTACGAGTCGTCATTGCAGAAGATGAAATATTGACCCGAACCATTATTCGCGCCCGATTAGAAAAATTGGGGCATACGGTGATAGCAGAAGCGGGAGACGGAATTCAGGCAGTCGAGGCAGCGCGGGTGCATCGTCCCGATGTCGTAATTATGGACATCAAAATGCCCAATCTCGACGGCATCGAAGCCGCCCGCAAAATCATGGATGATGCGCCCTGCGCGTTACTTTTTCTCAGTTCCTTCAATGAAGATGAACTCGTCGAGCAAGCAACGGCAACTGGCGCATTGGCGTATATGATGAAGCCGTTCCGCAAAGAGGATTTGGGTCCGGCGTTAGAAGTGGCGATACGGCGATTTCGCATGATTCAATCGCAGGGCAAAGAGATTGATGAACTCAAGGAGACTCTCGAAACCCGCAAACTCATCGAGCGAGCCAAGGGCATCCTCATGGATCGGCATAGTATGTCGGAGGAGGAGGCATTCAAGCGCATTCACTTCCAAGCCCGCAACCAAAACAAGAAAATGCGCGAGATCGCCCAAAGCATCATCACCGCCGCAGACCTAATCTAAACTATGGAGACACCGAGGACACGGAGAAAACAAACAACGATCCATGAAACCACACGAAAGAAACACGATAACAGATCAAACAAAAATCGGTTGTCGAATTGTCGTTGTGTCCGTAGTGGTTAGCTTGTTTTTCTCCGTGTCCTCCGTGTCTCCGTGGTTCTAATAACGCGGGACTTCGCGCATCTCGAAGCACTCTAAAGTGTCTTCGGGCTTGTAGTCGATCCAGCTGTCTACGACGATGCCGCACTCGAAACCTGCCGCAAGCTCGGCACGATCATCTTTGATGTGGCGCAGAGTGTCGAGGCGTCCTGTGTGGAGGATTTCCTTGCCGCGCTGAACCCGAATCTGCGTGCCGCGTACGAATTTGCCGTCCTGAATATACGAGCCGGCAATGACGATCCCGCGAGGTGTGCGGAACACTTGCCGCACTTCGGCGCGTCCCAGATAAGCCTCTTCATAGATCGGCTTGAGCTTGCCCTTGAGAGCCTTGTCCATATCTTCCACAAGTGCATAGATCACGTTATAGAACCGCATATCTACTCCGTTGCGCTCGGCAACGGCGATGGCACTGGGATCGGCTTTGACATTGAACCCGATGATGATCGACCCGGTGGCAAGCGCGAAATCCACATCCGCCGCACCGACATTGCCGACACCGCTCATTTTCACTGTCAGGCGCACTTCCTCTTGGGTTAGAGCGAGTTTGTTCAACTGTCCGACAACCGCCTCGACGCTGCCTCCAACATCTCCCTTGACAATCACGTTGAGGTCTTTAATCTCACCATCTACACCCGACCAATCCGCTAAAGTGACACGGCGACCTGTTCCGGCAAGCCGCGTATTGCGGGCTTTAGTTTGTTGCTTGGTGGCAGTTGCGCGGGCGTCTTTCTCATTGGTGACCGCTTCGACCTGATCGCCCGCCGCCGGAGTTGCGTTCAGTCCAATCACTTCCACGGGAGTTGACGGCGTCGCCTTTGCCAAGCGTTCGCCGCGATCATTGATCATGGCGCGGACTTTGCCGAACGTCATGCCCGCAAAGATATTGTCTCCGACGCGCAAAGAGCCGGACTGCACCAAAACTGTTGCCACCGAACCACGCCCCGGTTCGACTTTGGCTTCGATAATTGTCCCGTGTGCGTGTCCGCTCGGATCGGCTTTGAATTCCTCGACTTCGGCGACGAGCAAGATATATTGCAGCAAATCCGCAATGCCCGTTCCGTCTTTCGCCGACACCGGAACCGTGATCACATCGCCGCCGTAATCTTCAACGACGAGATTATGCTCAGTCAATTGCTGCTTGATCCGGTCAGGAGTGGCGTCGGGCTTGTCCATTTTGTTGATCGCGACGATGATCGGGACTTCCGCTGCCTTCGCATGATTGATCGCTTCAATGGTCTGCGGCATGATTCCGTCATCTGCCGCCAAAACCAGAATGA
>CAZPZP010000232.1:0-4144 GCA_964591025.1 uncultured Chthonomonadaceae bacterium | reverse complement strand
GGCTTCGTGACCGGGAGTATCGAGGAACGTAATTTTGCGCTTCTCCATAACGCCGCCCTCGCCCGCATGATCGACTTCCACCTGATACGCCCCAATATGTTGCGTGATTCCCCCAAATTCACCGGAGACGACGCTTGTTTTGCGAATTGTATCGAGGAGTGTGGTTTTCCCGTGATCGACGTGTCCCATAATCGTCACGACGGGCGGACGCATCTGCGCGGTTCCCGACGGCGATTTGTGCTTCTGTGTGGCAATGTGAGCCTTGACTTCGTGCTTGAACGTGACGATATAGCCATAAGCCTTGCCCAATTTGTCGGCAGTTGCCTGACTGACGCGCTGATTGGGGGCGACCAAATCGCCTAATTGCATCAATTTCTTGACCGCTTCGTTCGAGGCGATCCCTATCGCCTCCGCCAACTCTTTGAGGGTCGCACCCTCGTTGACTTCCGCGATTTTATCGCTGACAGTCATTGCAAACAGATCACGGACGGATTGCGCGGTGGTCATATCTAAAACCGCGTTGACGCCCTTGATATCGGTTCCCAAGTCTCGAAGTTGGATCACCAACTCCTGCGGGGTCATCGTTAATTCTTTCGCCAGATCGACGAGTCTCACACCTGCGGCTACAGCCATTATATTCTCTTCTCCCTATGACAGCGGAACATCAGCGGGCGCGGTCGGCTCGATAGGAGGACGCGCTTCCATACTGCGTTCCAGTAACGTGATAAATAACTCTTTAGAACAGGCGGTCACTTTCAGTGATCGCTCAAATTTTTTCTGCTTTTGTGCGGTTTGGATACACCCTTTCGAGGCGCACACATACGCCCCTCGTCCCGATTGTTTGCCTTTCGCGTCAAACTCAACCGTGCCGTCCGGCAGCCGAACGACGCGCAATAATTCGCGCTTTTGGTCGGTTTCGCGGCACGCGACACAGGTTCGGACTGGAATATGCTTCGGTTTCATAACCCTCGGTTTCCGGCAGGAGAGGCAGTTCGGGAGGCGTGAAAACAGCCGACGCCCGGCGAAATGGATTTCGGGGCGGCGGCTGCGAAGAGAGGACAGACTGGCGCGGGTTGCAACAGTGGCATATCGGGCGATATGCCGGTGTCTGGCGGCGTCAACATCACATCTAACTCATCGCGGCTCTCCTGAACCAACGCGGCACACGGCACAAATTGCCGGTGCGAATTGCGTCCTGATTGCACTCATTGCCTTTTCAGCCACATGGTCTTTGGTCACAAGGGCAGACTGATTCCTGCCCCTCATCATTAGAATTGCGGCGTTCATTCCGCTTTAGGTTCCTGTGCTTCGGTTTCGATGCTTACTTCAGTCACTTCGGTATTCTCGTCCGTAATGTTGTCATCAACATTACCCTCTTCGCCGGCATCTGTTTCTACTGTGCTTAGGTCGGCTTCATTCTGCACGGTATCTGGCGTGTCATCGGCAGAAATGGTTTCCGTGTCGGTGTCGTCGGTCTCTTCGGTTTCGATCCCTTCGACGCCGCCGATACTGATCACATCGTCGCTGTCCGTAACGGTTTCGTCACCGATTTCGACGGGCGACTCTTCGAGATTATCAGTTGGTTTGGTATCGGTCTCTTCTTCTGCGGTGTCGCCGTCCATTTCGCCGGTGATCGCTTGCAGGGTGGCGCGTGCGACCTGCGCTTCGCTGCGAATATCAATGCGCCACCCTGTCAGACGAGCGGCAAGGCGGACATTTTGCCCCGCCTTGCCGATAGCGAGCGACAACTGATTGTCGGGAACTACCACAAACGCGCTTTTGGTCTCTTCAGTGACCGAGACTTTAACGGCTTTGGCGGGCGAGAGCGATTCGGCGATAAACAGAGCCGGATCGACATTCCATCGAATAATATCAATTTTCTCGTCGTAGAGTTCCGTCACGACGGCTTGGACGCGACTTCCCCGATGCCCCACGCATGAACCAACGGCGTCTACCTTTTCGTCGCGGCTGGTAACGGCGATTTTAGAGCGTGCGCCGGGTTCGCGGGCAACGCTTTTGATCGTCACGGTTCCATCGGAGATTTCAGGAACTTCGACCTCGAACAAGCGGCGAATCAAACTCGGATGTGTGCGCGAGACGACGACTTGCGGACCTTTATTGGTATCGCGGACTTCAAGGACATAAACGCGAATCCGGTCATTGAATTTGTAGGGTTCGCCATCAACCTGCTCTTGTGACGGGAGCAGTCCGTCAATTTTGCCGAGATTGACGTAGACATTGCGCCCTTCGCGGCGCGAAACCGTTCCGACGACGACCTCACCGACGCGATCATTGTACTCATCGAAAATTTTGCGTCGTTCCGCCTCGCGAATGCGCTGCATTACGACTTGCTTGGCAGTTTGTGCTTCGATACGCCCGAACGCGGCTTGATCCACATCGAGGGTGAGCATCTCGCCGACCATAATTTCAGGGTTGTGTTTCTGCGCGTCTTCGAGGCTTATCTCTTCATACGAGTTCTCTACCTCTTCCACCACCGTCTTTTCCATATAAACTTTATAGGGCGAAGTGGAATGCCGAGTAGAGTCGATGCGAACCTTGACTTCGCCGTCAATCGAGTGGTTGCGCTTATAGGCAGTAGCGAGTGCCGACTCGACGGTTTCGATCAGGGTTTCGAGCGGAATATCTTTTTCGCGTGCGATCTGGTTCAACGCTTCCAAAAACTCACCGTTCATCCATTTTTCTCCGGGTGTGCCATCGGTCAAGGAAGCCGACCGCAGCGAAAATATCGTTTCCTGCGGTTATATCGTCACAGGATAAAGAGGACTCTATACGGTTCCGTCAAAACAAAAGAGTGAGCCGAAGCTCACTCTTTCACGGAAAGACGTGATAGAATTGTGTTAAGTATATCACACGGGCGGCGTCCAATGCAAGCCGCCGCCTAAAATCCGAATGCGCTTCCTCTCTTAATGCTGTCCTAACCTGTGCGCGTGCATCGGGATAACTACGCTTCTGAGTTTGTCGCTTTTTTTTCGCACACATCTCTGAATCATGCTGTCTCGTCCAGCGGAGGAAGCGACAACTCCCCCTGCGTAAACGCAGGGGCTTCTCAAACTACGCACAACCTCATGGTTCACGTTGACGTTTGATGGCAGTATCCCTGCCAACTGTATTGGCAGACCGAAGTGCGTTCATGACGATAGTTTACCCACAAGCAGAGGCTACATACTCTTACCCCACAAGTCTATTCGTTATTGCTTTGCCAATTCACGAAAACGCAACAAACCATTTCATGTAGACCACCCTCCAGAAATTACAAGTGATGCAGAGAAGCAAATATTGCAAGCAATTTTTATTCTCCTGCGCCGAGTACTTTGAGCATGGCTTCTCCAATGTCTTCCTCGTCAGTATGAGCGAGCATACCTGATGGACTCCCTGTGAATACGATAGTGCCATTGTTAACAACTATCAATCGGTCGCAAACCAAAATTTCCGAGGATATATGGGTGGAGAAGATCACGGTGCGCCCCTCGTCGCGGCAGCGACGAATGAATTTGATAATGGTTCGCGCCGTGATGATGTCGAGTCCGCTGGTCGGTTCATCAAAAAATAGAACAGGGGGGCGATGAATGATCGTGCGGGCAATCGAAACCCGCTGTTTCTGCCCCGTCGAAAGTTTGTCACAGCGGGCGTCGGCGAACTCGTGCATTTGCAGTTCGGTGAAAATCTCTTCGATACGCTTGGCGGTTTCGTCGCGAGAAAGCCCATTGAGTTCGGCGAAATAGGTGACCATTTCCCGCGCCGTCAGTCGCTCGTAGAGGGCAGTCGAACCGGAGAGATAGCCAATCCGTGAGCGGACTTCCTGCGACTGGGTGCGAATATCGAAGCCCGCCACAGTGGCAGTGCCTTCGGTGGGTTCAAGGATCGTGGCGAGCATACGGAGCAGAGTGGTTTTGCCCGCACCGTTGGGTCCCAAGACCCCGAAAATCTCGCCCGGTTTGCTGGAGAACGAGATGCCGTCCACCGCTTTGACTATGCCGCGCTTTTTGTCGGTAAAAAACTTTTTCAGACCGTGTGCTTCTATCAAGAGGGTTTCCTTATGGGTCGGTGGGTCGTTAGGTCATTGGGTCGTTGGGACAATGCACACAACGCAAGAAATTTGCGGTAAATCTCCCATGACTTGGGT
>CAZPZP010000231.1:0-6411 GCA_964591025.1 uncultured Chthonomonadaceae bacterium | reverse complement strand
ACGCGCCCCTTCTTCGCGTATCGTCTTTAGGAATTTCTTCGATGAAGTCGCAGAGAGGGCGCGTGAGACTGCCTTTGGAAACACAGCAAAATCCCAAAATCGAACCGGAAGGCATCACTCCAGCCGGTCCCGTGATTGTCCCTCAGTGGGAGCGGTTTCGCGCTCGCCATCTCATGCTGGCAATTGTGCTTGTGTCGGGGTTTGCGGAGTTGGCGTATGTCGTCGTCAATATCTCCGCAATGCCGATGTATGTCAGTGCGATTGGTTTGCCCAAAGCGTGGATCGGCGTGATGACGACTGTTTACCTTCTTATGGAGGGTTTGCTCAAATCGCCGTTTGGGGTTTTGGGGGACCGCATCGGGCGCAAAATCCTCATTATCGCTGGACCTGCCATCTCGATTTTCACGGCACTGCTTACGCCTTTTATCCACAATCCCTACATTCTGGTTAGCTTGCGTGTCCTCGATGGAATGGGAGCCGCCGCCCTGTGGCCCGCCGCGTTCAGCCTGATTGGTGACAGCGTGCCGCCTGAAAAGCGGGGGGCTGCCATGAGCCAGTTCAATCTCGCGTATCTGTTCGGGTTGGCACTTGGTCCCGCGCTCGGCGGCGTGATCAACGATCTCGCCAAAACCACCCTGCATTTGCCGGACGCAATTTCCAAAGAAGCCTCGTTTTATGCCGCTTCCTTTCTTTTCCTGCTGACCGTGATTATGGCGATGGTTTTCATTCCCAGTAAACCGATAGCACACCATCACGATCCCGCAACCGAAGAGACAGAATCCCTTATGGTCGAAGGCGGCTTCAATCTGCGTGAATTCGGGCTGATGCTGCAGCGTATGCCTTCTATCCTACTGCTTTCGCTCATCACCTTTCTCAGTGTGGGGCTGATCATGGCGTATGTCAAAATTTTTGTTCTCGCCCAATTCCCCACCCTGAGCGAAAGCAAATTCGGGCTGATCATGATGGGTCCCGCCGTTCTTATCGGGTTGTCGTCGGTGTTTCTCGGCAAACTCACGGACAAGATCGGCAAGGTCAAAGCGGTACGGATCGGGCTTTGTTTGTGCGCCGTCGCCTATTGGGGATTGATGCTTTATCCAAGGATTGAAACGCTGGTTGTTTTCGGTTCGCTGATCGGTTTAGGCTTTGTGATCGCCTTCCCCGCTTGGATGGCTCTTGTTAGTGAAAGCTGCACGCCGAAACAGCGCGGCGCAGCCGTCGGAGCCGTCGGAACGGCACAGGGCTTAGGCGCGATCATCGGTTCGACGGCGAGCATTTTTCTCTATCCCCTTCCCGCTTTTGCCCTCGGCTCAATCACCGTTCCTGAACACGCCATTCCCTTTCTGTGCTGCGGCGTCACCTTGGCGATTTCAGCGGTTCTTGCCCTGACAGTTATCCATGAAAAGAAGTCCTGTTGACGCTCTTGCCGTCTCTATTCCCTATCGTCACCCCTCAAAATTCTTAACCTGCTCAACACCTTTAACCACCCAACAAAATAATTTCACGTAAATTTAACATGAAGATCACATTCGCTTAATCTTGAGGGGATAGTATTACACCCGAAGTCCTGTAGTAAATTTTGGACAGGAGGAGTGAAATGTCCCCTCTTTTTTTGTTGATGCTGATGTTCGGTGATGAGCCGAAGAAAACTGCTGTCGCCACCGCCAAACCTCAAGTCAAAAGGGTAACCTCGGCGACTTTAGAATTTGCCGAAATGTATACTGCGACGGCTCGCGAACTCAAACCTTCCGAGAAATTGCAATCACTACATAACAAGCAGGTGCGCGTCACCGGCTTCATGGCAGAGATGGAAAATGCTCTCAAAGGCGGCTTCTATCTGACTCCGATGCCTTGCCATTGCGACGAAAGCGGCGGCGGCACAGGCGACATTCCTCCTCAAGCGATTCGCGTGGTGCTTGCCTATGCGCCGGAACGCGAATTGCCCCCTGCCGAGGGACGAATCACCGTCACAGGTCGGCTCGAAGTCGGCGCAAAAACGCACGCGGAGGGGCAAGTCTCTCATGTGCGCCTCGTTCTCGATAAGGCTCCGCAGCCGACCAAGCGGCAGCCTCGAACGCCCCGCAGTAAACCCTTGCCAAAGAAGTAACCAAGCCGAGACAAAGCCAACCCAGTTATCGCTTTGCCTCGCAGATGTCTCACAGAAGTTATATCAAGGAGATCACAATGCAGTCATTCGTCCGAACGGGTTTCGCCCTATGTGCCACCCTCGCCGCGCTCGGCATCGGAACCAGTGCTTTTGCCAGACCTTCCCTGCGTGTAATGCCGCCGACACGTACCGGCTTTTTGGTTGATCAACGCTTCGATGTCCGCGTCGAATTTACACCCTCCGCAAATGCAACACTGACCAATGTCAGCCTGTCCATTGACGGTGGAGCCAACCTCATCGCCAACGTGAACGCACTCGACGCCACACGCGGATTCACCATTCGCCAATTCGCATTCCAAACGCCCGGTGTTCACACCATCACCGCGATAGCGACCGACACTGCCGACAATGTTGCCGAAACCAGAACAGTCACGCTCAATGTCACCAACCCATTCGGCAATCGCCGCCGAGTTCGCAATATCATCTTTCTGCTTGGCGACGGCATGGGAGCGGGACACAAAACCGCCGCCCGCATCGTCAAGCACGGCGTCATCGAAGGTCGCGCCAACGGAATGCTGGCAATGGATATGATGCCCGGTGTTGCGAGCATCAACACTCACTCGCTCAACTCCATCGTCACCGACTCAGCCCCCGGCATGGGAACCTTTGTCACGGGCAGCAAATCCATCAACAACCAAGAGGGCGTTTATCCTGACAATACGGGAGATGCAGCCGTCGCGGGCAACAACACGGGTTCGTTCGACAATCCCCGCGTTGAATATCTCAGCGAATACCTCAAGCGCAAATTCAATAAAGTGACGGGAATTGTCTCCACTGCCGACATTGAAGACGCAACCCCCGCCGCCAACGCCGTGCATACCCAACGCCGCGCCGCCGGAACGGGTATCTGCGACCAATACTTCGATGAGCGCAATCGCTCCGGTCTGAAAGTTCTGCTCGGCGGCGGACGCCGCTGGTTCCTGCCCAATACGGTTCCGGGTTCTGCCCGCAGTGCCGCCAACGACTACAACTTAAACCTAACGCCCTACGCACAAACGCTCGTCGCCGCAGGAATTCCATCCGGTGCGATTGATCCGGGTCGCAACTTGATCAACGATTTCACCGGTGCGGGCTTCACTTATGCCGCCTCCAAGACCGATATGTTCAACCCGGACGGCACGATCAAGCCCGCCTTTGCCAACTCCGACAAAATTCTCGGACTGTTCGCGTTCGGCAATATGAACGTCGCCCTCGACAAAATCAACGGACGACGCGGCACAGTTCCGGTCATCAACGGCAATCCTCGCGCCACAACCGTGGTACAGGACTTCCTGCTGCCCGATCAGCCGATGCTCGATGAAATGACAGATGTTGCTCTCAACGCCCTGAACAAAAACCGCGACGGTTTCTTCCTCATGGTCGAAGCGGCACATATCGACAAGCAATCTCATGCAATGGACGCGGATCGGGCTATCTATGACACACTGGAATTTGACCGTGCTGTCCAGAAATGTCTCGAATTTGCCAATCGCGTCGGCGATACCCTTGTCGTCCTGACTGCCGACCACGAATGTTCCGGGTTCAGCATCATCGGCGGCATCAATACCCAAGCCGCTCTGAACGCTCCTTCCGATGCTGGGACGCTCTCGCCCAGCACCGAACCTGAGCGACAAAAAGCGGCTGTCATCGGAATTTATGAAGGCGCAGGATTCCCCGACTATGGCGCAATGCTCGCAGACGGCTTCCCGTTGACTCCCGACCCGGCACGCAAACTCGCCATCGGTTTCGGCGGAAGCGGTGACCGCTATGAAGACTGGATTGCCGAGCCGGTTCCGTTCAACGATGGTATCGCCACCAACGCCCTCGCCGCCGGAACTTTGACCGACCCGCCCTATCGCAACAACGTAACACTCCGACAGCCCGAATCGGATCGCGGAATGTTCTTGCGTGGACAAGCGACAGGCTCCGGCAGGCAAGCCGTCCATATCGCCAACGAAGTTCCGTTCTATGCGTTCAGCACCAGCACGCCCGGCACGCAGAGCAACGTCTGGATGCAGTTCAAGGGAACCATGGACAACTCGGACATCTTCTTCCTGCTCGGAAAAGCGGCGGGCGGCGGCTACTGATCGCCTCCACTCCGACACGCGGATTCTTTCAAGATGGGCGAAGTACACCACTTCGCCCATCCTTTTCACTTTATAAGGAACTCGACCCCATGAAAATGCGATTTGCTCTCGCGGCGTGCGTTGCGGCTCTTTCTCAGGCACACGCCAACGCTCAATCTACCTTCACGCTCGATTTCGATGATCCCGCGATCATTCCGAGCGTGACCGTTCTCGATGATTTCTATCTCGGTTCTGCCAAAGCCACGCTGGAAAACTTTCGCTTTATCGATCCGAACGATCCATCGCTCTCCGATCCGTATACTCCTGTGGTTGCGGTTGCGGGAGAAGGCGTCGGCGGAACCAATGCCCTCGATGCGTCTCTTGTCGGCGTCTATGTCAACCTCGACCCGTTTGTTTTCCCGATGGGAGCGGATACTTTCTCGTTTACGCCGGACTCCAATCCCTTCGGTGACGCGCTCGCGCAAGTAGAGTTCTTCGGCAGAAACGGTGACTTGCTCGGCACTCTTCCCTTCGACCAAACCCTGACGACGGGCGGCGTTCTCTCTTCGCCCTTCTCCGGTGTTCAGCGCGTCCTGCTTCCCGGCGGCGCGTTCTACGACAACATCACCTTCGCCGGAACCGCCGTTCCCGAACCCGGCACGCTCGCTTTTGTTCTGACTTCCGCGTTCTGTGGAGGCACACTTGCCTATCGTCGCCGACAAAAATAGGACGATTTAGCCAAAAAGAGGCAGAGCCGAGAGAAATTCTCTCGGCTCTGCCTCTTTTTGCCACCCGAATAATGGGAGATTAGGCGCGTGCGCTGCGCTTGCGGCGCAGCAGTAACCCGGAACCTGCACCCACGACCAGCAGGGCAATCGTACCCGGCTCAGGAACATTGGGAACGACGGCACCATTGCGGACGTTGAACAGATAGCGACCCGACACATTGCTATTCAGGCTATTGTAGATCAAGCCGGAAACCGGATTGCTGTCGAGCAATGCGCCGTTGACCGCCGAACCCGGAAGTTCGAAGGAGAACATCGGGTCGCCGTTGGAATAGCCGGCACGGGCAGAACTGCCGCCCAAGCCGCCCGATCCGTCGCTTGCGCTGCCTGTTTCCCATTGAATCTTATCATAGTTCAACTCGAAGTCGAAGTTGCCTGCGCCTGTGTCTGTACGATCAATCATCACCAACTGGAATGTGTTGAGCTTGTCATTGGCACTGTTGTAGTAACCAACATCACGCCATGAGACGCCGAATGCTGCATTGCCGCCCACCATGCCAGAGCCATACATCGTGTCATTACTGTTGCGTGTATCCACATCGCCGAAAAACGGTGCGATAATGACGCGGTTTGCGGTGAACAAGTCAAATGGTGTAAATGTGTTGAGACCGGCATCGAATGTCACGTTGCCGTTGTTGTTCACAAACAGGTCGGAGTACATTCCACCAAAGAAGTTGATTGGTTGTGCAAATCCAATCGACACGGGTCCCACAAATTGGTCATCGTTGCCCGGAAAGTTGACCGAATCGAAGCCAGTACGCACCGCTTGTGCAAAAGTTGGCATTGCGCTGACCGAAAGAGCCAGCAGGGCGAGAGCAGAAATCGTGAGTTTGTTACGCATATCCATACCTTTCTTAAAGAACACGAGAGTGAAAGCTTACGAGACCAGAGAGATGTCTCTCTCTGCCAAGGATAGGGTTATGCAACATCTATGCCGAAAGTATCTTAACCTGTGTTAAAAACCGGCTGTGTCTGCATAAACTGGTATTTTTATCAAGTATTTCCTTTCTGTTTTATTTCTGCCGTCCTCTTTTTCTCGCTGAGCAAGTCACTTTCGCTGCCTTCGCGTCAGACATTCAGCGCGATAATGTTGCTGATATTGCTCTCAGGGTCTTCGGCTGTGATCGTGAAACTGCCTGCCGCAACTCCGGTGACACGCCCCGCACCGGAAACCGTCGCTTTGGATGGATCGAAACTGCTCCACAGAAGGGCAGACGTAATAATGTGATCGTGATCGATTCTAAAGCGGCGGCTTGTGCAACTCCGGTTCCGTCGCTGCTGGGATAGGCTTGAATATAGAAGTCAAGCGTTTCCGGCTTGGCTCGTCACGGTTACGTCTTTCCAGCGTGTGGTATCGAAGTTGCTGGTCACGCGCAGAACGGTGGTTCCGGGCGTGTTGGGAGCAGAAAAGACACCG
>CAZPZP010000230.1:4331-6416 GCA_964591025.1 uncultured Chthonomonadaceae bacterium | reverse complement strand
TGAATATAGGTCTTTTGGGCGAAGAAAAAGAGGACGAGCATGGGCAAGGTGATAACGGTTGCGGCTGCCATCAGCAAACCCCACTCTCCGCTATGCCGTCCGAGGAATGAGAGCAGACCGACAGCGAGCGTGTAGGTGTTCTCATCGTGCAGATAGATGAGAGGTCCGTTGAAGTCCATCCACGCTCCGGTAAAGGAGAGAAGCGCGACGGTTGCGATGGCGGGCTTACAAATCGGAACAAGTACACGAAAGAGAATTCCGAGTTCATTGCAGCCGTCAATGCGGGCGGCGTCGGAGAGTTCCTGCGGGATTGTGAGAAGGAACTGCCGCATCAGAAAAATATAGAACGCGGATCCGAAAAAAGACGGGACGATGAGCGGGGCGAGTGTTCCTGTCCAGCCAAGTGTGCGGAAAAGCAAAAAGATAGGCAGCATCGTCACTTGCGGAGGGAGCATCAGGGTCGCAAGAAGTAAAACGAAGACCTGATCGCGCCCCTTCCACTTGAGGCGAGAGAAGCCATACGCCGGAATAAGTGCCGACAAGACGGTTCCGATCATCGTCAGGGTGCAGAGAACCACAGTATTGAAGAAAAATCGCGCAAACGGGAAGGACGAGAGCGCGTCGGGGTAATTATGCCACTGCGGGGCGAGCGATTTTTTGTCCGTCAGCGAGGCAGTTGCGACAATCTTTTCTGCCGTGCCATCGAGTGCGCGGATTTTGGACTTGCCCTCTTCTAATTCCTCGATGACCGCGACTTTTTCCCCGCTCGCCGTG
This sequence comes from uncultured Chthonomonadaceae bacterium, assembly GCA_964591025.1. Lineage (GTDB taxonomy): Bacteria > Armatimonadota > Chthonomonadetes > Chthonomonadales > Chthonomonadaceae > CAZPZP01. The sequence goes on along the minus strand of CAZPZP010000230.1, from coordinate 5,642 downwards.
AGTTTTATCGGAACATGAGCCTCGCGTTCGGTGCCGTTGCTGTCCGTCATCTTGACCTTTGTTGTCGGGACGTTCGGGAGCCACTGTACGGTTGGAGCGAAAATCTGTGTATCGGTTTTCAGCGACGTTGTGAGCATCCATAGAAACGGCGCGACAAAAATCACTCCGAAGAGGATCAAGAGGGCATAGGTGAGGAATGTTCCAAGTCGGCGCGATTTTTTCATAGATGGACGTTCGATAGTGCCGTGGCATTCTCCTTCTCGAAATCCCTCGAAAGGGCGCAAAAGGGGGCGAATCAGTTTCGAGCCAAGTCCGGGTACAGGAACGTACCCGTCTAAAAAACAGTCGTCCTACGGACGAACAAACAATGACGTTTGCGCTCTGATTGAAACCTTTTCAATGGCATTACTTCCGAAAGAGTCTGCCGCCTTCCAACTGCACCGTCCGTAGGACGTCTGTTTTTTAGACGGGTACGTTCCTGTACCCGGACAACCAATGCGCCTTATGTCTGATTCGTCCCCATCCCCTGAAAAATATACTGTGCATCACCGCCGCAAGTGCCAACAATTGAGAAGGAGAACTCTACCCGGAGAGGAGGTGAAACAACATGGTAACTCAAACGCCCGCATTCTTTCCCGTGCCGACTGCCGGAATGGGCAGCGGTATTGCGCCGATCCCGAAGAGTGACGGCACTGGTATTCAAGGAATGCCGTTTGTGAACGCGCTGACACAGGCGCAAACGCAAATGAACCCGTTTGTGAACGCGCTGACACAGGCGCAGACGCAAACGCAAATGAACCCGTTTGTGAACGCGCTGACACAGGCGCAAACGCAGACGCAAATGAACCCGCTGATGCTCGCCCTGCTCAACGGAATGGCGGGACTTTCGCCGCAAATCACAGCGGCGAATACGCCCGTAACTCCTACAATCAACGCCGATATGCCAACGAAGACGCCCGGACAAGAGACAACACCGGCGATACCCGACGCAAACCTTGTGGCGTTTGCAGGTGTGAGTATGACGCCGCTTGTGATGCGGAACGCCGCGCCGACACTCGCGCCCGTTCCTTTTCCGATGGCATCAACAGTGCCTTCTGTGGACGTGACGGCAGGGCAGAATACCCTGCTTTCAGGAGCGGAAGACATCGCGGCATTGGTGAACCAACTCCAAGCCGCACCGAACACAAACCCAGCGCAGACCGTATTGCAATCTGCGCCTCTCGTATCTCAGACGGGACAAAATCCCGTGCCGACAACTCCCATACAACAGGGAACTCCCATACAACAGGGAACTCCCATACAACAGGGAAC
>CAZPZP010000230.1:0-4231 GCA_964591025.1 uncultured Chthonomonadaceae bacterium | reverse complement strand
GAACAAGCGATAGCAACCGCGAACGGCACAAGTCTCGCTCCAACCTCGAACAGACAGACGGAGACGGAACCGACGCTCGCGCCCAACATTCTCGCCGTCGTCGCGGAGCCGATTCTTTCGGGGCAGCACGCTCCGAAACCAATCACTTTGCTGTCAATGGACATAGAACGGGCAATCGCCTTCCCGAATATGGCAGTTGTGCCGACAGTCAGCCAAAACCCAACGGATACCGACGCCTCGACAGAGGGTGACAGCCATGAGACAGAAACCCTCGCGGCAATGGCACGCCCTGCGGAGCGAACGGTACAGCCGACGGGAACGCAAACTTTCGGCGATACTCTACAGCGTCTCGAAGCCACAGGACGCACAACAGTAACGAACGCCGAAGCGGTCAAGCCCAATCCGACAGATCGTTATGAGGTCGCCGCACAGGTGACCAAACATCTCGAAACCCTGACGGCAACGGGCGGACGCAGCGAGTTGATTATTCAACTCAAACCGGAGCATCTTGGGCAGATCAAAATCACGCTCTCCACGTCGGAAAATGGGCTTTCGGCGAAGATCGTGAGCGACTCTGTTCAGGCGCAAACTGCGTTGAACGGCGCGAAAGAGAGTTTGAGAGCAGCCTTCGAGCAACGCGGGTTGACATTGGAAACGCTGGACGTGACGTTAAACCAACAAACATTCGGAAATGGACAGCAAACTTTCGCGGAAAAGCAGCAGAGTTATGGGCAAACCCAAGCGCAGCAAATGCAAACCGCTGCGGGAGGTTTCATGCCCGAAGACGAGACCGAAATCTCCGCGATAGCAGCAGCGGTTCCGGCGCGAAACAGTCTGAATCGGCTCGACTTCCGGGCATAGAAGGGAAAACATCAATGCAAATCGGTTCTGTATCGAACAGTTCGGCGGAGACAGGGGCTTTCGGAAAAGCGGCGGGGGCGGCAATGGATCAGCAGATGTTCTTGAAACTTCTGGTGACCGAATTGACCAATCAAGACCCGATGAATCCGCAAGACCAGAAGGATTTCTTGGCGCAGTTAGCTCAGTTCTCAACCGTCGAAGGCTTGAACAATATGCAGTCGACGCAAAAGCAGCAGCAAGCATCCGAAATGCTGGGCAAAACGGTGGTGGTATCCACCTTCGAGAACAATGTGCCGCAGACCTACCTTGGCAAAGTTACGTCAGTGAGTTGGGACTCATCGGGAACGCATCTCATCCTCGACAACGGAGCGAAAAAGGTTACGATGGATCAAGTGTCAGCAATCTCGAACGAGTAGAAGGCAAGAGGTTACGCCATGGCTGCGCCGATTAAGTTCGATCCCGCGCTCCGTGAACTGAATACGCGGCAGACGACACAGCCGAACACTTCGCGTCCTGTGTCTGCGGAACGCCCGACAGATTTCTCGGAGTTACTTCGGGCGAAACAAGGCGTTGTGCCTCCGCAAAGCGGCACGCCCGACGCGCTCAAGTTCTCTGCTCATGCTCAAACGCGCCTGCAATCGCGCCAAATTTCTTTGGACGAAGCACGTCTGGAGCGATTGGAAACGGCGGTTCAGAAAGCGGCGAGCAAAGGCGCAAAGGACTCCTTAGTTCTGATGGATGAATTGGCAATGGTTGTCAGCGTGACGAATAGAACAGTCGTCACGGTTGTTGACCGCGACAATCTCAAGCAGAGCGTTTTCACGAATATAGACAGTGCGGTTATTGCTTAAAGGCAGGGAACAGGGAACAGGACAATTCATTCTCCAATGACCTCACTACCCCATCACCCAACAACCTAACGACCCAATAACCCACTCAGCTTTCAGGCTGGACGGAACAGTTTTACTGCTCCGAAGCCTGACCTTCGCCGTGTCGGAATGACAGACGACGCGGCAATATCAACGGAATGAAACGGGCGAACGAATCGCCCTGCAATCACGGAGGTTCGGTTTTTTTATGCTTCAAGCCATGTTTTCCGGGGTCAGCGGACTCCAAGCACATCAGGTCAAACTCAATGTGTCCGGTAACAATATCGCCAACGTCAACACCATTGGGTTCAAGGCAGGACGCGCTACATTTCAAGATCAATTGTCGCAGACCTTGCGATCATCGGCTCGCCCCAGTGCCGATGTCGGCGGTCAAAATCCGTCTCAGGTCGGGTTAGGCGTCGCGCTCGGCTCGGTGGATACGCTCCAAACTCAGGGCAACCTGCAAACCACGGGCAAAAACACCGACCTTGCCATTCAAGGCGGCGGCTTCTTCCAAGTCTCCAGCGGCAGCAATATCTATTATACGCGAGACGGCTCCTTCGATCTCGACTCCGATGGGCTGCTTGTCAATCCCGGAAGCGGTCTCAAACTGTTGGGTTACATCGCCGATGTCGATGGCAACATTGATCTCAGCCAACAGATCACGTCCGAAAGCACGCTGAAAATTCCTATCGGCAACCTGACCGCGGTACGCGAAACATCATCGGTTACCATACAGGGTAATCTCAATGCCAGCGTCGCTGTGCAGTCCACCAAACTGAGCTTGGAAGGGCAGCTTGACGTCTCCAGTGGTCCTGGTAAGCGTTCTATCACTCTGTATGATGAACTCGGCAACGCGCACAAATTGGACATTCTCCTGCGTGATCCTGTTGCCAACCCGGCGGCGGGTGCAGGCGTTCCAACGGGTGCAACGATGAAATGGACAATCGAACAGAACCTCGATGGTGCAGGCGTTCCGCTCCAAACTTTGTATGCAATACCCGACGGCAGTGGTGGCACAAAGTTCGTATTTACGGACAATGCCAATCCGGCAAACTCCCTCGGTTCGAGTTCGAGCCTGACAGTTCTGGGAACAGGCGGAGCCGCAAATTTTCCGCTTACCGTGGATTTCAGTAAGCTGCAAGCCAAATCGGAGGTGAGGACAGCGGCAAACGGTACTGGAGGGTCACTTCCTGTACAGTCCACGTTGATGAATATCTCCGGCAACCTCAACGTCAGCGATCCTGCCAATGTCGTCAATACAACAACAGTCTACGATGCCGCTGGAAACGCCAAAACCTTGCGGACAACCTTCTCCAATCCTGTGTTCAGTCCCGCAGCGGGCAGCAATGTCCCGACGGATGCGAAACAGCAATGGGATATGAAGATCGACGTGGATACCGTTCCACCCACGGGCTTTACCACTCTCTATGACAGCAGTGTCGCAGCAAACTCTCAGTCAAGAGTCTATTTCATTCCCGAAAAAGGGTTTGTTTTGGCGAACGGAGCGTCCCCCGCCGCTTCAATGGGCAGCACCATCGAATTGGTGGCAGGAGCCTTGCCGCCGGGAAGTTACAATCAGGGGCAGTTGCTCGGAACCGGATTTCCTCTGTCCGTTAATATCGCCGGCTTGAAGACGACCGATATGAAAACCCTCAGCAATGGACAATCAGGACCGTCGCCTGTTTGGAACACTTCTGTCCGTGCGTTTGACAGTTTGGGCATTGCCCACGTCGTCAGCGTGAAATTCACCCGTGCTTTGGTCGGAGGTAACGCTCCTTCGACGGCGTCGGCGCGGTGGGAATGGTCGGCGTCAGTGGGGGGCAATGTGATCGCTGATAGCAAGACTGGTGACTACAAGCCGTTGTTTTTCGATAATACGGGAAATGCAATCAGTGCACAGTCACAGAAAGTCCCCTTCACACCGACAAGCGGCGCGAAACCCATGTCCATTGACCTCAATTTCACATCGTTGACTCAGCTTGCGGGTGACAGCAGCGCGGCGGTGACGGCACAGGACGGTTTTGCTGTTGGGACGCTGCAATCGTTTGCCATCAGTCAAGACGGTCTCATCTCCGGCGTTTTCTCGAACGGTCTGAACCGCACTCTGGGACAGATAACGCTGGCATCCTTCTCGAACCCGGCAGGTTTGGAGAAATTCGGACAGAACCTGTTCCGCGATTCGTCCAACTCCGGCACGGCGCAGGTCGGACAGCCCAATATCGGCAATCGCGGCAAGATCAGTACAGGGTTCGTCGAAATGTCGAATGTTGACCTCTCTGCCGAGTTTACCAGCTTGATTATCACTCAGCGCGGCTTCCAAGCCAATACGCGCATTATTACCGTTGTAGATGACTTGCTTCAGGATGTTATCAATCTGAAGCGGTAGTGTATAGGTCGTTGGGTCATTAGGTTGTTGGGTGATTGGGAAATGCGGATACGAGGGGAATAAATTGTTACTGTCCAAATCTCGTTGCTGCTCTTAACCGGGGGTTTTAAAC
>CAZPZP010000229.1:0-6440 GCA_964591025.1 uncultured Chthonomonadaceae bacterium | reverse complement strand
GACAGATTTCGACGCAGTGACAAATTTCCGCAGAGTTGAGGCAAAAAGTTTGGGAGACAGAAAATAATATTGCTTCTCGTCTCCCGTTGTTATCTTGTGGTTATGCGGCTTTGTCCATGATGAGAGTGGGTGAACTGACGCCATCGGAAATGCTGGCTTCGTTGCTCCAGACGCTGAAACTTCCATTGACTTTGGCGCGAACGCGATACTGAATTTTCGCCCCGATTTGGACGTTGGTATGCCGGAACGAAATGGCGACAACGCTTTCGATATACTGCCATGCCATTGAGTTGGGGTATTTTGCCCATATCTCGTACATCGTGGCGCGGCTGTTCTTGTTGGAACTCCACTTGAGCAGATTGACGCCGTTTTCGGTTCCCTTGACGCGCAAATCCGTCGGGACTTGCGGCAGTTTGTGTTCGCGCTTCTCCTTGACCGTCAAGCCCAGTCCGAGTTTGGTTTCATCGTTGACGGCGGGATTGCCCTGCACCTGCTGATTGACAAGGCGAGCGGTTTCCTCCACGCGCTTCTTCTGTGTGTTCTTGGTTTTGACGGCGGCGCGATACGCGGCATGGGTACTTTCGACAAGCAGGATACTGTTCTGGAAATCGTTGCGGCGCGTCGTGAGTTCGGTAACAACGGTTGTAGCAAGTCCGGTTTGCAGGGGACGCGGTGCGGCATAACTGGCGCAAGCGGTTGCCCATTGGACAATGAGTTTGTCCTTGGCGGGCAGGAAATCGTTCGACATATAATCCTCCATGTAGCGAGAAGGAGAGAATATCTCCCTGCTGTGTTATTGCGCCCCGTTCCATCGAGGCGCGTCGTGGAGGATTATCGGCGCGATGTTGCCGCGTTTTTAGCCGATTTTGCTAGCAAGATGATCACGGTTTTAGGCGTTAGCGTCGAGCCATTGGATGAGTTCGTCCTGTGTCTCGAAATCGAAGAGGGCAAGTCCCATCGCTTCGACTTTGTCTGTCGGCAAGGCACTGATGCGCTGGCGTAGTGCGTCAGTCAATGTCCCGAAACGCTTATCTGCCATTTTCAACGTCAGGTTGATTGTTGCTTTTTGCGCTCCTTCCTCAAAAGCGACTCGATTTTCTTCATAGAGAAAAGTGCGATACTGTGGTTTGGCTTCGGTTGGCATAGTTGGCTCCATTTCTTGCCTGATTTGCTCAAACTGTGTGATTGTCAGTTTCAGATACGACTTCATGAACTCATCTATGATATGTATCTGTCTGTTGTTCAGTTTACCCGTTGTGAACAGATTATAGAACTCGCGGCGAACGGTGGCGCGGTCTGCGGACTTGACATTCATTTTTGCCATCAGCGCGACGGCAACCGGATTGCCGCTTCCAATATAGTCCTGCCAGCGCAATTTGTTGAGTTGGATAGGCTGAAACTGATACCGGACAACGTCCATGCCAAACTCGGTTTCGGTGTAAGTCTCCGCTTCGGCTTTCTTGGGGGCATCATACGAGAACAGGGCGATGGGATAAATCCGCAGTCCGAACTTGGCACGAACCACGACAAAGTAGTCGAACATTCTGCCGCCAAACCCGCCTTGTTTCTTGGCTTGGTTTTCGATATGGATAAGGACGAAGCGTTCTTCTCCGGCAATCCTGCACTTGACAAGAATATCGACCTCATACTCTTGGGATTGAAGGAACGGCGCGAAGATTTCCTTGTCCACGAACTCAATACTGTCCGGGTCAATCAAAGCGGCAACGTGCGGCGCAAAGAGTTGGAGAAACTCGATGAACAGCAGGGTGATGAGTTCCTTGAACAAACGGTCATGGTCGGGATGAACTTTGGCGGCAGTAGGTTGCACCGCAGGAGTTTGCTTTTTCATAACGGAATAATTCGCCCTATCGCCGCCGTTTTCCTTGTTTGTTTTCTCTGTCCGTATCTTCCGCTTTCCCCGAAGTTCATTTCGTCCCTCTGTATTTTCTCGACGCCCTGCCCTCATATCGAGCGGGCAGGGCGTGACGCCGTGCGGGTGCGCCCTGACGCAAAACAGGCAGATCGTCACAGTATGGCGGTCTGCCATCACAGGATAATGCCACGCCCTCACGACACGAGGGCAGATCGCCACGCCGCAAAAGACTGCCCGCATGACAATATGCCGCACCGCCTCTTTTTCTCGCCTTAGAAAAAATATTTCAGAAAAAGCAGGAAAGTGACAGCACCGCGTCTAATAGCCTCTTGCCATCACAAAACGTGAGCGAACCCATGATGCCGCAGGTTTTCTCATGCTGTATTTGTTCAGTCGGAAGTAATGTACTGAAGTTGACCGAAAGGAACTCGAATGAAACGTCTTCTTTCTTTTTTCGCTGTCCTCTCTTTGTTGTGTGTTTTGCCGTTTTCTGCGTTCGCACAAACTTATACCTATATGGGAAAGTTTGCTGTAGAAGATGGTCCCTATTGGGGCAACAACCCTCGTGTCTATTCTGCACGAGAAGCCGCCGCTTTATTCTTTGGCGGCAACCCTACTGATTATGCTATTTCCACCAATGGTACAAGCCCAAGTCAAGTCAATCGCAGAGCGTTCGTAGACGGCTATGGCGACACACAGTATTTTACCAATCCTGCTCCCGAAGACTTCAAGCGCGGCAACTTTTACAACGAGAGTCCGGGTGTTGGTGGCAGTACTTACTCGGCATTTGTCCTTGATCACGGTGGAGCCAAGCACTATAACCATGTTTTTCGCATTGGCACGGTACAACAGAGGCAATATACTTACGTTGGGCGGTATAACGTTCACGCCGGACCTTTGTACAGCGATAATCCACGCTGTTATTCCGCGAAGGAAGCGGCGGCACTCAAATTTGGTGGAGATGCATCCGATTACGCTATCTCCACGAACGGCATAGACCCTGCTCAAGTCAATAATCGCGCTTTTGTTGACGGGTGGGGCGACGCATCGTTCCTTGTTACCCCTGTACACGAAGATTTTAAGAAGGGCAATACATACGCAGAGACCGGACAATATTTCAGCACTTATTCTGCCTATGTCCGCGATCATTATGGCTCAGGTGATCACTTTAACTATGTGTTCCGCATCAAAAGACCTGTTCTACTTGTTCATGGTGTCTTTAGCAGTGAAAAGAAAGCGTGGGGGTTTGCTCATGACCCTAATCTTCTAAGACAAAGATTGGCAGGGAGTAACCTTATTGTAGAAGCAGTTAATTTTCAGACAGAACCGGAAACAATGTCGAATGAAGCATCTATACCCGTTCAAGCTCGTGCATTGGGGCGCAGGATAGAAGAACTACGGATTCGCACTGGTCAGCAAAAGGTCAACTTGGTATGTCACAGCATGGGAGGTTTAGCCGCACGCTGGTACTTGCACCACCCTGATTTGTGGTCTACTCAAAATGGTGTTCGTAGCAGCGGTGTTAGTAAACTCATCATGTTAGGAACTCCCAACTGGGGAACCGACATTGAGTTGCAGAATCCGATTTTAGGGGTCGCGGCGGGCAGAATGGGGGACAGTGATGACCTTCTCAATATTCCCTCTGACTTTCGTAATACCGATACACACGAGCAATGGTCACCAGCCCTCAACGATATGTTCGCAGAGTGGCAACCTGCCCCACAACGCACTGCTAACGGATACACTTATCCCGTTGATTTCAAACTATCTAAGTGGTCATCGTGGCGCGGAGCATTTACAAGTCCAATCGGCGACTATACCTACACAGTAGCTGGTGCCGCCAGAAAACTTTTACGGGGCGTAGATCAAGAGGCTCTTGATAAGGTTCAGGATGCTTTTGCATATTTCAACTTGCGTCAAAGGACACGTCAACACATAGATTACTATACGAACATGGCGAGTGAGCAAAAATTAGGCAAAGTTATGTACCAACCAATCCCCGGAGTCCTACAATGGGGGGTCAACGCCCGCCGCATCAGTCAGTTTTTGTATGACTTGAACATTGATAGCCACGACGATTCGGGAGCGAAAATCTATATCATCGCTGGATTAGAAAATCGTGTTGTAATTCAATTTGTTCCCGATATGAGACCAGGACCGTACAGTATTCCAAGTGACGCATTTGTGCCATGCCTTAGCGTTTTGGGCATTGATCCAATATCAGGAGCGGATTTGTTTCCGAATGCTAAGAAGGAGTGGTACACAGGTAAGTTCACCAATCACACAGACCTTACGAAGTATCCTGATGCTGTCGATAAGGTACTTTCATGGTTAGATGAGTAGAGGCAATAAAGGAGAACACAATGTTCACAAATTCTAAACAGACTATTGGCACAATATGTTTGTTAATTGCAATCGCATTTTTACCCTCAAAAGTTAACTCTCAAATGCTCAATGCATCAGTTTCGCTTGACTTATCCGGGCAACCTGTTTGGAACTATACGCTTGATAACTTGGAGAGTAGTGGAAGTGACAACTGGCTAACGGATTTCGCTCTTTCAATCGCCGCACCAATCAGCAACATTCAATCGCCAAATGGTTGGTTTGTTGATACAGACAATCTGACGTACATAAGGTGGGCAAATGTGGAACCTTTTCCATATCCCAATGATATTCCACCGGGAGGAAGCATATCTGGGTTTTCGTTCCAAAGTAGCGCAACTGGCAACACTCAAGCAGAATACACTATAGCGAGTTGGAATCACTCGATAGATGACGCAGGACCATTTACGAATGGGCAAATTCTTGCGCCCTTTGTAGCAACAGTTCCAGAATCCGGCATATCAACATTTTTGTTTGGAGGAGTTATGTTGGGATTTATGAGCCTTTGGCAACGTCGGCATAAACGATAGCAACATAATTGAGCCTCTTTCTTCTCCCTCGCTATAGGCAGGTGCCGCCCGTTTGCAGTATCATACTCTGCACTATGTCCTGCCTATCCGACACGCAACCGACACCGACGAATGCGCCACCCCTCCTCCTTCTTCGCATGGGGCAAACGCGAGGGTGCGCTGTCTGAGTGAGGGCAGTGTCATAAGGCATAAGCGACTTTGCCCAACAAACTCACATACTCCCAAAGCGTCTGCCGAGCCACAAGCGCGGCAGACGCTTTTGTGTTATGTCAGGGCAAGCAGGAAGGAGAGAGGAATAACCTCCTTGCCGAATTTGTCCTTGTGCGAGGACAGAAACGAGCCGATAATCACAGATAACAGAAAAAACGGAGAAGATCAAGCAACGGCGTCAATCGTCATGCCGACAGGAATAGTGGGAATCATCTTGCAGAGTTTGTCCACATCCGGCGCGGGATAGCCCAACGCCTTGCCCGCATCTTTGAGGACAGCACGCGCCGCAAGCGTCCCAAACGTGATGATCTGCGCGACACGGGCTTCGATAGGATCGGCTTGGTTGGGGCTGTATTTCTTGGTCACATACTCGATGACTTCGCCGCGTCGCGTGTCCTCGAAGTCCATATCCACATCGGGCATTTGGACACGTTCGGGATTAAGAAACCGCTCGAAGGTCAAGCCGTACTCGATGGGGTCGATGTCGGTGATGCCGGTGAGGTAGGAGATAAAGCAACCAGCCGCAGAACCACGAACACCGTAGAAAATCTCTTTCTGTTCGGCGAAGAGGGCGAAGTCCCGCACAATCAGCAGATATTGCGCGAAACCCGTCATTTCGATGATGCCGAGTTCGTATTCGAGGCGTTCGACATAATGCTCCGGCGCGTTGCCGTGATACTTCTGCTTCAAGCCCTCATACGAGAGATGGCGCAGATATTCGAGCGGAGTGAAGCCGTCGGGGATGCCCGGTGACGGCATGGGACACCGCCCGAACTCCAATTCCACCTTACAGCGTTCGGCGATACCGAGCGTGTTCTCAATCGCGCCTTTGTAGTTCCCGAAGAGCGTTTTCATCTGCTGTGCGTCTTTGAGATAAAACTCTTGGGTCGCGTATTTGAGGCGGTCTTTGTCGTGAATGGTGGAGCCGGTTCCGATGCAGAGCAGAATGTCGTGGGCGTCGGCGTCGCTGTCCTTGAGATAGTGGACATCGTTGGAGGCGATCATATCCAAGCCGAGTTCGCTTGCAATCTTCACCAGCGACTCGTTGCATTCGATCTGTTCCGGCAGATTGTGGTTTTGCAGTTCGACGAAATAGTTGTCGCGTCCGAACAGATCACGATAAAAAGCGGCGGCATCGCGGGCGGCATCGTAGTTCTTCCGCATGAGATGAGAGTTGATCTCGCTTCCCAAACACGCCGTTGTCGCGATAATCCCTTCGTGGTATTTCTCCAACAGTTCGCGGTCAATGCGGGGCTTGTAGTAGAAGCCTTCGAGGGCGGCAATGGAGGTCAGCTTGAGCAGGTTCTGGTAGCCCGTGAGGTTCTTGGCGAGCAAGACCATGTGATACGCGGAACTGTCGAGTTTGGGTTCGCGGAGTTTGCGGTGGCGGGGCGCAACGTAGGCTTCGACGCCGAGAATGGGCTGCACTCCGACGGCTTTGGCTT
>CAZPZP010000228.1:0-6487 GCA_964591025.1 uncultured Chthonomonadaceae bacterium | reverse complement strand
ATGCTCGCCTAACTCACTTCCGCGTAATCGCCGAAGAAGTACAAGAGGAATAATGCTTCACTTTACACTTCTGTGAGAACCGAGAAACGAAGAGACCCGGATATGCTTTATGGTTAATTATACGCCTACACCTGTCGAGTTGAGAAAAAATGCGGCTTTGTTTTGGTCTGCTGAACTCACTGCCAAAGAGGCGTCTGCCAGCATTCTACCAATCCTTCTACAGACACAGGACAAATTTATCAGTTTGCTTGATGTCGCTGATGCCAGTCCCACCGCATGGAAAGACGCTCTCACTGCAACAAGTACGCTGTCTGCCAATATCTTTCTCAAGCATCTGATGGTTCTTGCCGATGTTGGAGGCGAACTCTTTAAGCGGCTTCGCCCTCAATGGACTGCCCTTTTCCCGACTGGTATCATGGTCTATTTTTGGCGCGAAACCAGACATGAGTATAGGTTCAAGCGGTTACTCCAAGCCACTGCACTCGATAATAAAACGCTTGGTGTGGACGGCAAAAGTCTTGCGACAGGACGCCCATTGTCAGAGTTGATGGAAGATGCCGCGATAATTTTGCTCTACGGTGGTGCGGCAATTGAAACGGATTTGCCAGAAGTTCTTAAGGAAAAGTGTATCATTGGAGAACTGTTAGGGCGCAAAGCAGAGCTGGAGCGGTTTGTCAAGCAACGATATCTTCTTGTCAGCCGAATCACAGGCGGGGCAACTTCCAATGCCCTTGGTCAGTTGGCGCAGGATTATGTGCGGGACGCTCTCAAGGCGGAACTCACCGATTGGACGATCACGCGCAACGGGCATATTCCGAAAATCAGTCACAATGCCGGAAAAACCGATATGAGTTTTGATCTCGTTGCACAGTCGCCAACTGGAAGAATTGTCGCCATTGAAATCAGTTTTCAAGTGACAACCAACAGCGTCATCGAACGCAAATCCGGTCAAGCAGTAAGCCGCGCCGAGCTTTTGCATAAGGCAAATCATCATATCGCGTATGTTCTCGACGGCGCGGGCAATTTCGAGCGAGTTGCCGCATTGCGTACTCTTTGCGATAACAGTGATTGCACTGTCACTTTGACGACGCAAGGCATGGAAACTCTAATACACTTTCTGCGTTCCGTAGGATAAGAGAGACACGTTCTCAGGAGGAACAACGGCAATGGCACATTGGAGCGAAGGGGCAGTTCCTCTTTCGGTAGAGACGCACGTTATAAGAGACTTGCAACAGATCGCGCCCTCAATTAGCCATGAGACGCCCGAAGTCATTCTGTTTCATCTCAAAAACCGAATACTGTCCGCCGAAACCCAAATTAGAGACGAACTGTTCTGCACGCTCGCCAAAACGTGCGCGACCCTGCCGCAAGAATCGGTTGTCTGTATCCTTACCACGTCGGCGCAAGCGGCGCAGCTGCTGCCCCTCTTAGAATCGCACCTGAAATTTCAACTCTGGATCGCCGTCAAATCGTCCGCGCTCGCTTCTGAAACTCCTGTCGGACAGCTGCCCGAATCTCATACCGCGCTGTTGGTCTTGACACGCTGCCGTTCAGCATTACGGCACACCAAGACGCGCCTCGCCTATACTTATTGTCCGGCGTGCGGCAAAACCACTAAAGATTATGGCGGCAAAAAGCACGTCTATCATGAGTATGGTACGCTGATGTCGGATATCTGGCGCGACATGGACTGCAATCTTTACGGCGAGATTTCTCCCGTTGTTGGGCGGCTTCGTGATATGTTCGGTCTTGCTCCCTATCGGTCTTTGCGCGTTCTTGAGATTGAAGTGGGGCAGAAACCTTCGCGAATCCCTCACGCACCGACGGTTCGCGAGAGTCGGCTGCCGATAGAATGGGAAACGCCGATTTCGTCTGGCAAGTCCCAACTGATCAACGACGACTGCCTGACGGCGTTGGCGCGTGTGCCATCCGAAAGCGTGGATTTCTGTTTTGCCGATCCGCCCTACAATATCCAAAAGCAATACGACCATTGGAATGACGCCCTCGAATCGCAGGAGTATTTCGCATGGTGTGATCGCTGGCTGTCCGAGTTGGCGCGTATTGTAAAGCCGGGGCGCACCGTCGCGGTACTAAACATTCCGCTCTGGGCAGTACGCCACTTTCAGCATTTAGCGACACTGCTCCAATTCCAAAGCTGGATTGCATGGGAAGCGTTGGGGTTTCCTGTCCGAAGGATCATGCCCGCCCACTATGCGATTCTCTGCTTCTCCAAAGGGCAGTCGCGCCCCCTGCCCGGCATCGTTTCCTCTTCGGTTCGTCCCATAGAACAGACCGCGCTCTCTCCACGGGCTGAGGCATATTGTCTCCGTACCGCGTGCCTTAAATCGCGCAATCGCCTTCGGGTCACGGATGCAGGTGAACTCGCCGATCTCTGGTCGGATATTCACCGCCTCAAGCATAACAGCCGTCGGGTCGATCATCCCTGCCAGCTGCCTCCGCAACTGATGCGCCGTCTCTACGCGCTTTTTACTCTGTCTGGTGAAACGATTTTGGACTGCTTCAACGGCGCGGGAACCTCGACACTGGCTGCCGCACAGATGCAGCGCAAGTATATCGGCATCGAACTTTCGCCTCAATATCATCAGTTGGCTGCAGAGCGGCACGCCCAACTCGCATTCGGAGCAGACCCTTTCGCCAAGCAAAAAGGAACGACGCCAAACGCCAAAAACAGCCGCGTAGAACGCTTACCGAAACAGCAGTATGTCGTATCGAAAAAAACATTGCAGCTCGATGTCCGCCGCATCGCTCAAGAGTTGGGGCATTTGCCCTCACGTGAGGAAGTAACGACGTTTAGCTCTTATCCGCTGGAGTATTTTGATCGCTATTTTTTCAGCTGGGGCGAAGTCTGCGCGGCGGCACGCACAACGGGAATGTCGGAGCTGCCTCAAAAGACTCTCTTAGCAGCGAACACTTCGCCCTCTCTTTTCGATGCAGAGGACGAAGTGCCTTTGTAGGTTAGTGTCTTTATTTGTCGCAGTCGTCGGTGTCCATCGGTGGCATGAGAATAGTATTGATCACATGGATCACACCGTTTGTCGCCTTGATGTCTGCTTTGATAACCCGCGAATTGTCGATGTGCAGACGGTTGCACTGATTGCGAATGCGGAGTTTTGCACCGTTGACAGTGACGACGTAACAGTTCAGGGTTGTGGGAGTAAACTACAAAAATCGCTACTTTTGATCATGCTTCGAGATTGAGGCAGAGAGCCACAAGGCGTTTTTGAACGAAAATTCCCACAACCCTGAACTGTTACGAATTTCCAGACGCAAAACGCCGTCGGAACCGATGCACTTTCTGACTTGTATTACTTCCCTTATATACTGCCTTTCTTACACAATATCTACTTCATGAACGCCGCGATGCACGTCTCCAATGATATACGCCGATTCGCCGACAGCGTTTAAGCGGTGGGCAATCGCGGGAGCGTCCTCGGCGGGAACAAGCAAAACCATGCCGATTCCCATGTTGAACGTGCGGAACATTTCGGGTTCGGGAACATTGCCGCGCTCTTGAATCAGGGAGAAAATCGGCGGAATAGGCCACGAACGCCGCTCGACGGTGACACTGCAATCGGAGGGCAGAATGCGCGGGATATTGTCGTAGAATCCGCCGCCCGTGAGATGGGCAATGCCGTGAATATCGAATTCGTCCAAAATTGGCAATACCGACGGCGCGTAACTGCGATGAGGCATCAGCAACTCCTCGCCAAGCGTGCGCCCTAGTGCCGGAACCGTCTCGAACAGCGACAACGAGGCATCTCCATTTTCCAACAACACGCGCCGCGCCAACGAGTAGCCGTTGGTATGCAGACCGCTCGACGCCAAACCGATGAGGGTATCGCCCGGCAGAACGCGCTCGCCTGTGATAATTTTGCTTTTGTCCACTATGCCGACAATGCAGCCCGCAAGGTCGTAATCGCCTTCGAGATACAAGCCGGGCATCTCTGCCGTTTCGCCGCCGAGCAAGGCACAGCCGTTTTCGCGGCAGCCCTCTGCAAGCCCCTTGACGACATCCACCACGATAGCAGGGCTGAGTTTGCCCGTCGCAAAATAATCGAGGAAAAACAGAGGACGCGCCCCCTGTACCAGAATATCGTTGACGCAGTGATTGACGAGATCGCGCCCAATCGTATCGTGCTTGCCCATTCCGATGGCGACTTTGAGTTTCGTGCCAACGCCGTCAATGCTCGAAACCAGAACGGGGTTTTGATAGCCGGACAGCGCGGCAAGCGAAAACATTCCGCCGAAACTGCCGACATCGTTGAGGACGCCCGGCGTAAAAGTGCTGCGAATATGCTCCTTCATGCGCGAGACGGCTTCGTTCGCGGCATCGATATCCACCCCCGCATCGCGGTAGGTTATCCGTTCTTCAGACATAAGAAAGGCAGACTCCTTGTTGGGTTTTTAGGTCGTTGGGTTATTAGACACAGCAAAAGGAATTCCTCGTGCAAGAGGTATTTGCGCCAGAGAGACGGCGGAATGAATTCCTCCGCTGGGGGCGTTCCGCCGTGCCGTGCTTCGCACTCCATCCCAATTTAGAGGGTAACACTCCCAATGAGGGATTTCGTCCGCAGGACGTCTGTTTTTCAGCCGGATACGTTTTTGTACCCGGTATGCAGTGTCTTAAAACCTTTTGCCCTATGAGGACCGTTCCGCCGTGCCGTGCTTCGCACTCAAAAGGCATTATACATGAACAGCAGTTCGATCCATGATAGAAACAATAGTTGAATTGCCCAATAACCCAATGACCCACTCACGCTTCCAGTTCGTTTTGTTGATAGTTGAGACCTGTGGCGAGTGTGCCGTTGAAGCGTCCGATGACCTTCGCCTCACGGGTGATCGTGCCGGAAATGGCTCCGTCGAAGGCGATATTGACTCGTCCGGCGTTGTCGCGATTGTCGCGCAGGGTTAGTGAACCGAAAAGGCGTGATTTGCCCGTGACCACATAATCGGCGACCTCGCACTCGGCGAGAATCTGCGCGGTATAGCCGTCTTTGAGCGTGATTTGCAGGGCATCAGGAACAGGACGCGCCGGAGCAAGCCCCGACATTTTGACCGTCCCGATTCCCCGCGCTCCCCGCACTTCACCAAATTCGGGAATGGCAACCGCAAAAATCAAGCGGTGTTCGGGCGCATACGATTCGGTGAGAACCGTAGATGTCGCATTGGTATACGAATGGGTGTGCGTGCGGCTATAACCAACAGGATCGTCTTCGCTTCCTGTCGCGCCGATACCTTGCGCGGCAAACGCTGCGACATTGACCCAATAGGCGGCGCATCCGGCAAGCACGGCAGAGGCGTTGTCGTCGAGATGCAGGGCGGCACTTTTGAGGCGTTCCACATCGAGCAGCGCGTCGGCGAACCGTTCGGCAATATTGATTTTGCGTGTGCCGAGGTAGCGCGTTGCGATCAGCGCACCGGCTCCGACGCCGACGATCACGGCAATTTTGGCGATGTCACGTTTGTTGGGGGTAAAAATTTCAGGCATGGTTTTGGCGGCTCCTTTTGGGTCGTTCTGTTTTTCCTACGAAACGACGCCGCGAAAAGGTTCAGAGATACCACTCTATTGTACCGTATACAAGACAAACAAAATCCCGGACTTTTCCTTACAGAAAAGTCCGGGATAAGATTACTGGGAAGGACGCCGTCAGGCGTCTATGGGTTTCCATAGGCACGAAAAATGTCTGTATAGATTTTTTTGGGAATGGGTGCGCCGAAACCCGTGCTGGTTTCTCGTTCTGCCGTTCGATGTGTCACCAATATTTGTATGTTCTCTCCTGACAAGGTGATTTCCGCAGATTGTGGATTAGAAATGTAAGCGGGAAAATCACCTCCATACAATCGGTATTGCATAGAGGACAGCGTCTCGCCGAGCAATGATGTCACGAGCAAGCGACGTTCCTCAGCATTCATTTTTACAAAGGACAGTCCCTGCTCACCGACATTTCCATCCGTCAGTTTGCGAATCAATCCGCGAAGCCCGTAATCACGTAATTGGATTTTGCGCTGGTCAAAATGAGCACTTTTGCGCTGACGAACATCGAAAACAAATGCAGGCTGCGATTCGCCTGTGGTGTGGGACGGACGCCTTGCGCCTAAATAATCACGCAGGTCACGAGGCAATGTCGCCTGTATACGACGTGGAATAGCTTCAACTCCCCCTATGTCTTTCAGAACGCGGCGAGTAAATCGGACTTTGCCCGGTTTGCTTTCCAACCAATGCCAATCTTCAAGTTCTGCGAGTGCATCAGTGATGGCTCGTTTGCTTACGTTTACGCAATAAACCTGAACCAGCCGTGTGTTGAGTCCATTATCTGTGGAGTATTCAAGTTCATCGGGCAGAGAAAGTTTGGCAAGCAGTTCATTCAAAGAAATCTGCTCATGTGACAGCGTGACCAATTTGCTCCACCGTCCGCGAACGCCTTCAGAATTTTCTCTGCCGCGTGTCTCTTCAGAAATCGTCTCG
>CAZPZP010000227.1:0-6508 GCA_964591025.1 uncultured Chthonomonadaceae bacterium | reverse complement strand
ACAACTCCGTAAGAGTGTTCTCACGGAGTTGAAAGGTTGTCTTACATCGAACGAACCGGAATAATTGCTTATTCCGCTTTGCCGATCTTGAAAATTTTGGTGCCGCAGGTGGCACACACGCCTGTTGTGGCGGGTTTGCCGTTTTTCATCGTGATCGGCTGAGGGTCTTTGACCTCTCGCTTCTCTTTGCATTTCATGCAATAGGCTTCCATACTTCTTCACTCTCCTTCCAAATCGGATAATGTCTGTTTCGCGGTGTGGGCGGCATATTCCTTCTGTTTTCCTACAAAATGCAGGAAATTCTTTGCCGCTTCGAGAAACAGGAGAAATAACAAACACTTTTCTGCCTTCTCGCTAAGGAGTTTACCCATGAAATCACATTTTTCAATACTTTTGTGCCTCTCTTTTTTGAGTTTGTTCACTCTCAGGGCAAAAGCGATTTTTATGCCGGGCGAATCGGTTCCCGTAGACCGCTTGATTCGCAATGTGGAACGTCAGCTCAAACGCACGCCCAACAACCCCGAAGTCGTCTATACACTGGGGCGTTTGCACAGCCTCGCCTTTGCCCAAGGGAATAAAGAAGTCTCGGTCAATCTTCCAACCAAGAATTTTGGCGACGAGCGCAAAGTTCTCAGTTTCGGTGCCTACAGCACTCCTCAAGTGAAGCCTGATGATACATTCGACACGCGCAAGGCTCAAGCCCTGCGACATCTCAAAACTTCGCTGAACCTTTACAGGAGAGCCGTCACGCTCAAACCGAAAGAGGGATTGTATCTCTTCAGTTATGGGTGGATGCTCGAACAGAGCGTTCCGTTCGCTTCCGAAGCGGACGCGCCTTTCCTCGCCAAGCCCGGCAAAGCGAAAAAATCCGCGTGGAGCGAGCAATCTCTCAAGATGTATCGCCGCGCCTTCGAAGCGAGTCAAGCAAAAGACCTCAAACGCCAGCATATTCTACAGGGAGCCGATACCATTGTCAGCGTCGAAGCGGGACAGGCGATTCTCGATACCTACAAAGGTCGTACTCTAAGCGAAGTCCAAAAAGCGGAAATGTTGGGTATCGAAGCCCACCTTAAAAAGATCAGTGCCATTCCGCAAGCCGTGACGCCGTTGATTTTTCCGCTCGACGGACAGCAAACGCTCGCCGAATTGACCCGCGATACGACGCCTGTTCGTTTTAATTTATCCGCCGAAGCCAAGCCGCGCCTGTGGAATTGGGTGACGCCGAACACGGGCATCTTGGTTTGGAACCCGCAACAGACGGGCGCGATCACGTCTGGCAAGCAATTGTTCGGCAGCGTGACATGGTGGATTTTCTGGAAACACGGTTTCGAGCCGCTCGCCGCGCTCGACGATAATCACGACGGCTATCTTTCAGGCAAAGAGTTAAATGGCATCGGCGTCTGGCAAGACAAAAACAGCAACGGACGCTCCGACTCTGGCGAAGTGATTTCCCTCAAAACGCGGGGAGTCAAACGCATTGCTGTTCGTCCGCACGGATTGCAGGAGGGCGTCCTCTCTCATCCACAAGGGATAGAATTGCGGAACGGTTCGACGCGCCCACTCTACGACTGGACGCCAACGTCTCTGCCTGAAAACAGCCAGTAGGCGCAATTTGGTGCAATATCGAAAACGGGGCAGGAATCGGGAAAGCCGCGTCGAATCTAACACAAAACGAAACAGGAGGCAGACGAGTGAGTTTAGAAGAAGCACTTCAGGAACATGAGAAGCGAGTAGATGGACTGTTGAGCGCGGCGAACAAATACGTTGGCGCACTCAAAGCATGGAAAAAAGCGTGTCAGGTCGGGCATATCGGCAACTTGACCAAAGCGGCGGCGCAATCGGAAGAACTCGTCAATGCTTTGCCCGATACGACCAACGAAACCCGAAGCAGTTGGGATTTCGATATTCGTGCCTATCTGGAAAGCGAAGCGTGGCGCAGGGAGATTCAGAGCCTTGCGGCAGAACGCTATAGCCTGAAAATCTTGGAGGAAGACGAGACGCTGATCTCCTCGCCCATCACTCTGCGGGCGCAGTCGGCACGCAGCACCCTTGCACTCGGCAAAGTTAACTGGGCGTTGATCCGCCCGCGTATTGTCGTCGCAGAACTCAAACGCCTTCGAGACCGCACCAACGCCGCCAATTCGCAGGAGTTCGTCGAGAGCCTGTACAGTGCCTGTGTTCATCTCAGCAGCAAAGAAGACCCCATCGCCCGCTTCCGCGATATTTATGACCTCTTCTGTCTCGCACCCGGCTACAAAAAGGAAGTTCCTCCTGCGGCGTTCGCACAGCAGATATATGCCCTGCATCGCTCCGATGTTCGCGCCACACGCGGCGGGCGCAAACTGGAGATCGAGTATCCCGCAGGCAATTACAAAGAAAAAGATGTCTTCACCGTGATGTCCGAAGATGCACGCCCGATTCGCTACTTCAATATCTTCTTCAAATAGTCAGGATGCAAAGAGTGTCAGGAATAACCGATGAGGGGAATACGCCCCTCTCCAGCGCAGATTGGCTCCAAACCATTGCAGACGAATATCTCGCCGATTATATTCGCTCCGGCGGCTCGGCAGTCAAAGTCCTCACGGGATCGGACGCGCAACTCACCCGAACGGCGGAAGCGTTGCGTGAGAAAGCCGTCGCCGGTGAGTACTATTATGCCCATCTCGATCCGGCGCAACTCGATACAGAGGGCAGACGACCCGATCTGCACCGCATCGAACGGTTCTTTTTCGCGGTCACACAGGCGGTTGACTGGAACGCATGGGCAGCGGAACAGGCGCGGCAATATCTCGAAAACAGCGGCATTCATCTTGCCGCAGGACGTAATCTCGGCGACCTCGAACAGATCGCCAAGGACAACGGACGCGACCCGCAAGACCTGATCAACCAATATCAGCGCGAACTCGCCACACCCCAAATCCGCGATACACGCCTCTCACTTGAGTTCCGCACCGCAGTCACTGCCCTCGGACGCGCCCTGCTCATTCCCGATGCGATGTCGCCGACAACCGAAGAGGTTCTGCTCGGATGGTTTCAGGGGCAGACGCTTCCGGGAGCCTCGTCCGCTCTCAAAAAAGTCCAAATCTACGAGCGAATCTCTCTCAACAATGCCCGCCCGCAACTGATGTCGTTTTGTCGCTGGCTGCCGCAAACGGGGCATTCGGGGTTGGTTGTCACGCTCGACTTTCGCCCTTATGAGTACAAAAAAGTCGCCAAAAGCAAACTGCAAGCCGAACAACTCCAAAAGATTCGAGAGGCAGTCGCACGCGGAGCCTCCACCGACGAATTGGCACAGTTGGTGGAAGAGAACGACAGCGCACAGCCTGAAGTTTTCTACAGCGATGCCGCTTATATGCAGATGCTGACACTCATTCGACGCTTCATAGACGAGATTGACCGCTTCGAGCGATTTCTGCTCGTAATTTTGACGACCCCGAATTTCTACAAAGACAAGTCGCTCGACACTTCGGTCAAACGCTGCTATTTCGACTATGACGCACTCCAAACGCGCATCGGGCAGGAAGTGCATGATGCACGCCATGCCAACCCTGCCGCGTCGCTTGTCTCTCTGGGAGGTGCAGAATGACTCCGCAAATCGTACAGGCGCGAAGTGCCATCGAATCGCTGCGTTCCGGTGTGCCGAGCCACGATGCCGTCGCCCAATTGGGAACCACACAGCACGATGTTCGCGAACGCTTCGAGGAATCGCTGACCGCTCTCGAAGAGGGCGAGGGCGCGTCGCCCCTTCACATTTCGGCGACCTTTGGAGCGGGCAAAACGCATCTCCTCAATTATCTTCAGTCCATTGCGGAACACGAAGGGTTTGTCACCAGTACTGTCATCGTCAGTCCCGAAATGCCGCTCGGCAATTCGCATTTGGTTCTTAAAGCGATTTCCGAAGCCGCCATCGCTCCCGAACAGACAGGCAAAGCGGTTCGCTCTCTTGCCGCCGCTCTCCGCACCGATTCCGAAGCCTATCAAGGATTGAGAGAGTGGGCGCGAACGGCGAAGATTGATGACAGGTTCCGGGCGTTGCTGCATCTCTATGAGGCATACCGCGCCGACGAAGAGTTCCGCGTTCAGATACTCAACGATTTCGAGGGGCGTACCGTCCTCAAAACCGTTCTCAAAAATCGCCTCAAGCAGATCAATGAAGCCGCCGCCTATGATCTCAGCGGCGGCAGAAACGCGCTGATCGCCCATGACCGCGTTCGGCTTTTGGCGCAGTTTTTCCGGGCGTGTGGGTATAAAGGCTGGGTCGTTTTCTTCGATGAAATTGAGCGTATCGCCAAATTCTCCCTAAATCAGCGATTGGCGGCTTATGCAGAGTTGGGCTGGTGGCGGCAGATTGCCGAGCAGACAGGCAGCGCGATTTTGCTCGTCTCTACCGCAGCCAGCGGTTTTGTCAGTGAATCGATTACCGGCGGAACTCATGACGAAATGCGGCTCACTTCGGGAGGACACTCCACCGATGAACGCGATCAGTTGGCGCGGCAGGGCATTGAACTGCTGAAATCGCCGTTTCGACTGGAATCTCCCACTCGCGAACAAGAGTCGGAGATCGCCTATCGTCTCAAAGCGATCTATGAAGAGGCTTATGGCGTTTCTGTTCCCGATGTCTCTCAAGTGCGCCTCGACGTGCGAACGTCGATTCGTTCCGAAATCCGGCGATGGATCACGCTTTGGGATTTGCACCGCTACTATCCCGCTTATCAGGCGCGGGTTGAAACCGACGTGATTCATTTCGATACGACTGCCATTGCCGACTCGGAAATCTCTTCCGACGAAGACGAGAACACCGCCCTGTAGCCTCGTCTTTTCATAGAGGGGAGTGTAGAGATGCCTGTTCCTTATCGCAAAACGCCGCGTGCCGCCGAGATCGGTCTTGCCGCCTATTTCGACGTGATCTTTTTGCCTTCGGATCGGGCATTTTTCGGGGGCTTGCTGATCGTTGATGGCAAAGGACAGCCGCAGGAATTTGTCCATAATACCCTTGCGGCTCCTTCGGGATTGCTCTGGTCGGAGACAAAACTCCAAACTGTCGGTGTTACGATGCTTGCCCATTCGCTGTTCGAGGCGTGCCGCCGTGAGCCGGATATACTGATTTGCCTCGAAACGCTCGGCTCTCCCGATTTCCTTAAAACCGAGATCGCGCCTTCCATTCCGTTTGTGCAGGTTGTGCCGGAACGCGATACGCTTCCCGCCGAATGGAACTGGATCAACGAGCCGCCTTCCGCCGCGATGCGTGCCGCGATTTTGGCGCAGGAGTTGGCGCGGCGCGGCGAAATCACCGAGCCGTTCGAGCGTCTGCATCATGCGCTGCGCCTTGTCTATCCGCAAGCGTCGTGGCACGAGGCAAACTTTATAGGAGAGAATACTGCTGATGGCGATGCCTTATGATGTGACAACCAAAGAACTCGTTGAGTTCAATCCCCCCGACTGGCTCGACTTTTTGGGTCTGCCGTCTGCTCCCGTTACGGTGGTGGATGCCGATCTCGCCACGCTGTCGTTCGAGGCGGACAAAGTGCTGAGAGTGGACGATCCCAATGGCGCGTACATTCTGCATCTCGATTTTCAGTCCAGTTACGACGGCAACTTCGATTTGCGGGTTCTGCGGTACAATGTGCTGTTGAGCGAACGCCATCGCCTGCCCGTGATCAGTATCGGTGTTCTGCTGCGTTCCGATGCACAGGGAGTGGGCGCGACGGGGCGCATTCAGTGGCGTTCCCCTTCAGGCATGAGTACGCTGGATTTCTCCTACACGCTGATTCGGGTTTGGGAGATTCCACCGGAACAGTTTTTGAATGCTGGGTTGGCACTGTTGCCGCTGGCTCCTATCGCCAAAGTCGCCAAGTCCAGAGTGCAGGGCGTTTGGAACCGAGTGAAAGCGAAACTGGCACAGATTGTGCCGCAATCGCAGGAGAAGAAACTGCGGGCAGCAACGTATATTTTGATGGGATTGAAGTACGAAAAGGCATTCGTTGACCAAGTGATAGAAGGAGTTGTCGAGATGAGAGAATCAGTGACTTTTCAGGCGATTTTGCGCGAAGGACTTGAAGAAGGACGCGAAGAAGGCGAAATCCTTGGGGAACGCGCGGTCATTCTGCGGCTTGGTGAAAAACGCTTTGGGACGCCGACCAAAGGCACGGTTGACGCCCTCAACGCCATAACCGACCGTGCCGAACTCGAAGCGTTGTCGTTGCGTCTGCTCGAAGTCGAAAGTTGGAATGAACTGTTGCCTTCCTCATAAAAACCGCCGATTTAATCCGTAGTCGGCAAAGCCATGATACGCTTGAATTCTGCGTCAAGGGCGTGGCATTCTGCTTTCGTCGCGTCTGCTATCGCCTCGAAACGGTCAAAAAGTTCTGCTTTCCGAATGCACAAGTCCATGATAACATCGGAGACCTGCTTGTTTGTGACTGTGCCGGAAAGACCAGTGATTGTCGTCTCATCAGATGCTTTTTGGTTCTTTTTCTTCATCGGCGTTGTTCTCCTATCGGAATTCTAT
>CAZPZP010000226.1:0-6524 GCA_964591025.1 uncultured Chthonomonadaceae bacterium | reverse complement strand
ACTTTCAGTACCCGACAATGCGATGGAACGGTTTAATCATTGAAAGTCCCTTATACTGTCCGCTCGATTACGCTTTCATCAGGACGCTTTCCTTTTGGAACGCATTCGCCACAAATGCCAACGCCGCGCCCGCATACACAATAGACGCCACAAATGCCACGCCGATAAATGCCGCGTTATAACTGCCATTCAACGCCTGTTTGATGATAATCGAAGTATTCAAGACCGGAACCAGTGCCGCGCCAATTGCCGCATCGCTTGTCATCATCATGGACGCCATCGCAGGGAGCATAATCACGACGAGTAGAGGAGCGAGGTAGGTCTGCGCCTCTTTTTGGTTGCGGGCAAAGGTCGAAATCGCCAGCAGTAACCCCGCAAACAAAATCGACAGCGGCAGCATCACTAGCAAAATGACGCCGACTGCCCCCATACTCAATGTCAAACCTCCCTGCGCCATCCAATCGAACACTTTGAGCCGACTGAGGAACGTAATCGCTAGTCCCGCAACAGCCAATATGCCGCTGATCAGGCACACAGCAGCTACTGCCGCGAATTTTCCAAGAACTAAGTCAAGCCGCGACGCTGGGGAGACGAGCAAAGTCTCCAATGTGCCGCGTTCTTTCTCACCTGCCACCTGATCGAACGCGGCATAGATCGCGCCTGTCAAGATGGAGATCGCCAAAATATAGGGCAGCATCATCGAGAGGATAAACAAGCCCCTGCCGCCGCTCGCCGCGATAGGTTTATCGGTGATCTCGAAGGGCGTGGCATAGTCGAGGGGCAGATTTTTCTCTCTAAGTCGTGCCTCGGTGATCTTTGTGCCGATCACGCGGAACACCTCGCGCAGACCCGATACGACTCCCTGCGATGTATCATTGCCTTCGTCAAGCAGAACAACCATCGAGATCGTATTGCCGGATTGGAGCAGAGCATCGGCGTCTTTTGGGAGAGACAAAACCGCCCGATAGGTTTTGTCTTTGACCTTGTTCTCGGCATCGGACGCGGCAACCGGCGTAAATTTCATATTGGGGATGGCTTCTGTGAGTTTCGTAATCATCGGGGCAGATGCGGAGTTGACGATACCGACTTTATATGTCTCCGTTTTCATCTTATCTACCTGCTGATTGATGAAAATACCCATGATGGCGAATATGACGGGCGTCAGTACCAATGGGCTGACAATAACGGAAAACACCGTGCGCTTGTCGCGGAATATCTCACGGAACTCTTTGAGAAAAATGGTTTTGGCTCGCAAGGAAATACCTCGTTATTTGTGGGTGATGTTTCGGATTTCGACTTCTCTCTCGGCGGCTTGCTTTTCTGCATCGGCAATCGGAACGCCTTGTGCCATGCCGGGACGTTGATGCCCAATCCGGGTGAGATAGGAATCAGTGAGTAGACGTTGCCGCTCATGAACTCGTGTCGCTATTTTCGCTTCGTCGCCCTCGATGTTTGCTGCGTTCGGGAGCAGTTTGGCAGGAACGCGCCACGCCCGCAGCACTTCACGAGCGATTAAACGCTGTCCCACCGAATTAAGATGCACGCCGTCATTCGCGAACACATAGTTAGGCTCGGTTTTGCGCTGTTCACGAAGGAATCGGTTCAATGGAGTATGAATGTCAATGACGTTCCAGCCGCTGCGCCGCTGAGAAGTGAGCCACTTGCTGTATCGTGCCAGTACGCCATCATACCCGACAAACGACTTGCCCGAAGGATATTCAGTGAGACCGTCTGGGAGGGTTTGCGCCTTGATGGGAACGCTGTCGAAGGGCGGAGGAGTGAGATGCCAGAGTTTTGCGCCGCTCGCCATGACCTTTGCACGCAGTTTCATAATACCGTCTTGGAATTTGGTGAAACGGGCAGAATCGAATGGGTAATAGATGCCGTCGTTCATGCCGTAGCACGCGACAACGACATCGGGCTTGATAGCGGCGAGGACACGATCAAGGCGTTCGTGCAGATCGGGGCGCGGAAAGGCTCCGCCCGCATGGTTGGGTTCTGTCAATCCCGACACCGTTTCGCTCGGCAAGCCGACATTGAGCAGTGTATACGTTTTGTCGGGCGCGTGGAGAAAAAGCGCGGCGTCAATCGCTTCAACATAGCCGCCCGCATAGGTGATGCTGTCGCCCAGAAACAGAATTTTGCCGCCATTGGGCAACGCTGTTATCTTCAATTTCGGCGTCTCTCGTTTTGTCTCTGCCGTCATCGCCACACAGAAACCCGCCATACCCATTACGAACGCCACAACGCCCGCATACCGCCTGACACTCATTACGCTTATTCTCCCGTTTACTGTTGTGGTGTGGATTGTACCGCAATTCGCTCGTCTTTATTGACGGCAGAGACGGGAAGAGATGAAACGTTCAATTATGACCGCTTTTGCTTTGCTTTCAAAATACGCAGAACAGCAAGATTCTGCGCGTCATGGTACTCACAACGTATCACCTTCCATTGAAAATCTACAAACTTGCTCTAACAGACAAATCAGATAAACCTCGCACATTCCCGCGTCCGAAGGACGCTTGGCGGAACGCCATGCAGACGGGTATTTTCACTGCTCGGTGTTCTACAGAGTTTAAGCGATTTCTGTTTCTGTATAAGGAAAAAAGTCATCCTGCCGACAATGAAAATATACTATGACCAAATGCTGTCAAATTGTGTCAACGGGCGACAGTTGAGCGCAATCGTATCTGAAGAAAAAGACCCACTCATGAACAACTCTACTGAAAATTCCTTTCCCCACGATCTGTCTAAGATGCAGACGGAAGCCGCGCTGCATCTCCAAAGTCAAGCGATGGAGGCAAGCATCAACGGCATCGTGATTGCCGATATGCGTCTGCCGGATCGCCCCTTGATCTATGTCAACTCGGCGTTCGAGACCATCAGCGGCTACAAAGCCGAAGAGATTCTCGGCAAGAACTGCCGCTTCATGCAAGGCGTGGCGCGGGATGCAGAAATCAATCGTGCTGCACGCCAGACGATGCGGGACGCTCTGGGGCGCGGCGTCTCATGCAGCATCCTTTTGCACAACTTCCGCAAAGACGGCACGCCGTTTTGGAACGCACTGTTTATGGCTCCGATTTTCGATGCCGAAGGCGTGTTGACACACTGCGTCGGAATCCAGCACGACGTAACGGCGCGGGTGGAAGCGGAAACCGCTCTGCAAAAGGCACATGATGAATTGGAACGTCGCGTTGCCGAGCGCACTGAGACATTGCGTCTGCAAGAACAGTTTCTGCGAAAAGTCTTGGACACCGACCCAAATCTGATCTTTGTAAAAAATGCCGAGGGCGTGTATACCCTTGCCAATCAAGCCCTTGCATCCTTACATGGCACAACGTCCGAAGAAATTATTGGCAAAACCGATGCCGATTTCAATTTGAGTCCTGAAGAGGTTGCCAACTTTTTGGAGGATGACCGCGATGTGATTCGCTTCCGTCGCGAAAAGTTCATTCCCGCCGAAGCGGTTACAGACAGTGAGGGCAGAACGCATTGGCTGCAAACCGTTAAGCGTCCACTGCCGTCGCCCGACGGGTCAGTGCAGCATCTTTTGGGCATCAGCACGGACATCACAGCACGCAAGAAGGCAGAAGATCAGATTACGCATCAGGCGTTCCATGACACGCTCACAGCCCTTCCCAATCGCGCCCTGCTGCTCAATCGCTTGGAACAAGCCCTTGCCCGTTCCGCACGTACCGGCGATGCCATCGGACTGTTGTTCGTGGACTTGGACAATTTCAAGGTGATTAACGACAGTTTGGGGCATGAAGCGGGCGACACTCTGCTGCAAACGATTGCGGAACGGCTGCGCGGATGCATTCGTCCGGGCGATACTGTTGCTCGCTTGGGCGGCGATGAGTTCGTGATTCTGCTGGAAGAACTCAGTGACTCAGGCGAAGCAGAGGGGGTGGCGGAGCGAGCAACCGAGGCGATTCATCTGCCTTTCCGCTTGGGCGAACGTGATGTGTTTCCGGGAGCAAGCATCGGGCTGACCATTACCGCATTGGGTGATGCCCGCACCTCCAGCGATCTCCTGCGCGATGCCGATACGGCGATGTATCAAGCCAAACTGCAAGGCAAGGGACGCTATACGCTCTTCGATCTCAGCATGAATACCCAAGCGCAGGAACGGCTTGAACTGGAAACAGATATGTGGCAGGCAATCGACAATGAAGAGTTTGTCGTCTATTATCAGCCGCTCATTGATTTGCAGTCCGGGAAGATAACAGGAGTAGAAGCCCTTGTGCGCTGGGAACACCCGGTAAGAGGAATGATTCCTCCGGCGAAATTCATTCCCATCGCCGAGGAAACCGGGCTGATCGTGTCTTTGGGGAGATGGATACTGCGACAGGCTTGCATCAAAGCGAAGCAATGGCAGACCGAATATCCCGACGCCCAAAATCTGGTGATGAGTGTCAATCTTTCCATACGGCAGCTGCTGGAAAAAGACATTATCGCGCAGGTTGCCGCCATCTTAGAAGAGACCGGACTGAAGCCCGAACATCTCAAATTAGAGATTACGGAAACCATGATGCTCCACGATACCAGCGCGACCATCGAAACCATGACAACTCTACAGCAGTTGGGAGTTCGGCTTGCCATTGATGACTTCGGAACAGGTTATAGCTCCATGTCCTATCTGTCTCAACTGCCCCTCAATACACTGAAAATTGATCGCTCATTCATCAATCGGATCGGCGTGTCGGACAGTGATGAGGCGATTATTCACACGCTCCTCAGTCTGGCACGCACTCTGCGTTTGTCCGTGACGTGCGAGGGCATCGAAACTCAGGAGCAGTTTACCTATCTCAAAAATTTGGGCTGCGATACAGGGCAAGGCTATCTCATGCACAAACCGCTTCCTGCAGCGCAAATCGAGGCATTACTTGCCGGCGAAGGAATCCCACTGACAGCAGAAAACGCAAGCGATTCCGTGCTTCTGCCTCAAGCTGCCTGATCGAATAACAGACGGCTTGGTTCTCCTGCCCCAATCCGTTAGATTGGGGCTTTCCTGCGTGCGGTCTATACAATGCTTCCTGTATTTATGGTGTGGATTGTACCGCAATTCCGAACTCCCCGCCGCCATAAGTCGCTTTGTCGGTAGCAAGTCGAAATTTGCGGATGCGCTTAGTCGCCATATCGATGTCTATATAGCCATGGAACGGCGCGTTGACCATTTTTCCGTCATCTTTGTGATAAAACCAGTGCGTCATGAGAAGTGTTCCTTCCAATTTGGCGCGGGCAACTCCGTTGCGTACCGAGACGATTTGCGCGGTGGCGTCTTGTGCGAGTATCTTGTTTTTGGTCGTGTCGTTGTTTTCGGTGACGGGGTAAAAATGGACAAGCAAGCGGCGTATCAATTCCGCGTCTATGCTCCATTTTGTTCCCTTTTTGAGCGTGTCGGCAGAGAGCAGTCGCTTCTGTTCTGAGGGTGTATAGACGATCCAATTCTCGGAGATGCCGTCCCAAGAACCCGATCCTTTCAAGGGGCGTGCTGTAAGGTGCAGGGCGAGTGAGCCTTTGATCGAAGGCGGCGGGCAGCTTTGCGGTTTGGGCGCGACAACGGGCTTGCCTTGCGGGGCGTTGAGTTTTTTTGCTGTCTGTTCCAACAATGCTTGAAGTTTAGGGGTTTGCGCGGCTTCCGCGACGTGCATTCCTGCAATGGTATCGCCATCAGGGTCAGTGAGATAAACATGGACACTGCCCGCGGAGAACTTTTTGTTCAATGCCTCACGATAGATGCGCTGATATTCGGCGCGTTCGGCGGGCGAGGCACTTCCGTTGTCCCGATAATCTTCATTGACAGCAAAAACAGGGATATACGAAGCGTTGAGGGTGTTGATAATTTTGGTGTCAGAGAACGGACCCGTTCTCATGCCGGCGGCTCCGCCTCAACAGCGACCAATATTGACTCGCCCATCCATAGTGAAGAGAAACACGGGGCGGCGCGTCTCCTTTGCAAGCCGGAGTGCGGTGCGAATGTCCTGCGCCCAGCCTATCTCATCGAAGCGTTTTTCCGCCGGTTTGGGACTCCATGCGGCGATCTTCGTATCAATGTCTGTAGGGAACGCTTTGCTCTGTCCTGCCGTTCGTAAGTCGTCCTCGTTGGCAATATTAAAGAGGGCAATTAAGCCCAATCCACCAAACAAAACCGTCAGTCTCATTTTGTTGCTCCTTGCGACAGGCAATAATTTCATTAGACTTATTGCCCTAGTCGGGTACAGAAACGTACCCTGCTAAAAAACGCCTTCGGGTGAGGGTAGAGATCACGTACCCACCTGAAAAACAGACGTCCTACGGACGAAATTCCCCCGCTTTTCGAGTGCGAAGCATGGCACGGCGGAACGCCCCCTGCACGAGAAAT
Organism: uncultured Chthonomonadaceae bacterium; assembly: GCA_964591025.1. Lineage (GTDB taxonomy): Bacteria > Armatimonadota > Chthonomonadetes > Chthonomonadales > Chthonomonadaceae > CAZPZP01. The sequence continues at coordinate 160 of CAZPZP010000226.1, read as the reverse complement.
GAATTGTTGCTGTCCAAATCTCGTTGCTGGCTTTGACCGGAGGTTGAAAACCCCCGTCTGCATAGCCTGCGGCTAACCGTCCTTCGGACGGCACAACCTTCCAACCGTAGCGCGTCCGAAGGACGCTTGGCGGAACGCCATCGTGCCGGGTATTTTCAAT
>CAZPZP010000225.1:0-6554 GCA_964591025.1 uncultured Chthonomonadaceae bacterium | reverse complement strand
TCTCTGTCATATTCATACGTGACGCCGCGCAGGTTGAGCAGGGTTTCGAGGGCGTTCGGGTAGGTGGCGACGTAGTGCTTGAAGCGGACATCCGACGGAACTGAAACATTGTTGGCAAGCACATTGCCCACCACTTGCAGTTTTTCCGAAGGCGTGTTGGTTCCGATGCCGACATTGCCGCCGGGTCGCACGACGAGCCGATTGAATGCACCCGACTCGAAGAGAGTGAATGCGTCGCTGGCTCCGTCCGTGTTGAGCTTGAATCGCCAGCGATAATTGGCTCCCGACGAGTTCGAGAAGACCATGAGATCGTTTGTCGGGCTTGCTTGAATTCCCAGAGGCGCAGTGGCATCGGGCGGCAGGTTGGCTCCCACCGAAGAGTTCGCCAGCAGTCGGGTTGCTCCTGTCAAGGTACTGGCTCCCGCAACGGACAGCCCGCCGCCCACAGTGGCTTGCCCCCCGGTGACCAACGCACCGATACTCGTGATGCCGCTCACGCCGAGTGCGCCGCTCAGCGTGGTATTCCCCGCAACCGTCAGCGTTCCGCCGAGCGAAGCGTTGCCGCCAATTGTGGTGCTGCCCGCCAGATTGGAAGTTCCGGCGACATGGAGCAGACTGGTCGGCGTCGTGATGCCGATGCCGACATTGCCGCCGGGACGCACGACGACCCTGTGGGTTGTCCCCGACTCGAACAGGCTGAACGCATCACTGCTGCCATCGGTGAGCAGATTGAATCGCCAGCGGTAATTGGTCCCCGCCGAGTTGGCGAACAGCATGACGTTGTTGCTGACGTTGGCTTGCACCGTGATCGGCGTGTTGGGATCGGGCGTCGCAACAGTGCCAAAAGAGGTGTTGCCCTTGAGAAGCGACTGCCCCACGACGCCGAAATTGCCGCCGACATCGCTTTGCCCGGAGACCGAAGCATTCCCCTGCACCGCCAGCGCGTTGTTGGAATTGGATACTCCTATCCCGACTTTGGTAAAGACGGCTTTGCCGTCGACATCGAGGGCGGTTCCGGCGGCGGGATTGTTTTTGTTGATGCCGACGCCGTTTGCCGCTTTGATGAGGAAGGTGTTGACAAGTGTCGAGGCAAAGGGTGCGTTCGCCTGAGTGCTGCCGTCCGCCCACACGAAACTGCCGGAGTGCGCGGCATGGGCGTAGTATCCGGCGGCGAGGCTGTATCCTGCGGTCACTTGATTGCCGAAGCCGCCGGGGATGGTTCCGGCGATTGCAGTGACGGTGTTGTTGAGACCGCCGCCGATGGTGCCGAAACTCGCCTGAATTTGGTTGCGATAGGTGACGTTATTGGCGATGCCGCCGCCTCCCGCGATGGTCGCCCCTACTATGCCGGAATCTACGCTGTTGCCGTTGTAGCCGCCGATGATGTTGATGCCTGTGCTTGTGCCGCTTTGTGCATACTCCAGTCGCAGGGCGCGGGCGTTGTTGGCTTTCAGAATCAGAGGGGCGGCGTCGGTTGTGCCGATAAAGTTGGTGGCGGGGTCTATGCCGGAGTTGCCGAACAAGCCCCACCCCAGTAAATTCAGGACATTGGGCGCGAGTTTCGGAGCCGTGATCAGTCCGTCGGGAATTTGGGTGAGCGCGAGACTGCCGCTGAGATTGGTAAAATTGAGCAGTCCGTTTGCGAGGCTGTTCTGCGTGATTGTTCCCGGCAGGACACCGGCGGCAGTTTGAGCATAAAACGCATAGGGAACACTGAACAGGGTCTGACGCGGCGCGAGCGGCGTATCCGCTCCGATCTGAATTTCAAGGTACGGCGTGCCGCCAAAGACTGTTGCGAGGGTCTGCCCCGTGGCGTATCCGCTTGCGAAGTCCAGAGCGACGGCGAAGGTTCCGTTTTTGGAGTTGACCGTGCCGAGGGTTTGCGACCAGACGGCGGTTCCTCCTGTGGTGGAACTAAAAATTCGGAACGTCACGCTGTACGCGGCGTCGGGAACCGGATTGCCGCTCGGCGTGGCAAGCCGTCCCTGAAACGGGAGTTTGGTCGGCACGCCCGCGAATTGTGCGGCGGCAGGGAGAGCGAGCGGCAACAGTGCGAGGCACAGCAGTGCGGGTGTGGTAAATTTACGGCGCATGGTAAAAAGTTCTCTCTCTCTTTCAAGGAGTAATCGGCGGGAGATCGTCCCTTCTGCGCCGCCGATCACGGGTTTGCGTGTGCCGTTATATTCGCCTGTCCGGGGCGGAGTGTTGTCGTCGGCATAACACTTGCAGGATAACAGCAGAAACGGCTTGCGGCAGGAATATGCAGAAAAGCCGGACACGTTCCGAGAATAGAGGCAGAATTTTGGAAAGCACGAGGACAATGTTTGACCGAGAGGGGCAGTCATCCCTCCAGAGAATGACAGACCTATGAGCAAGAACGGTTTCGGAGAATGGCTGAAAACGACCCGCACGGTGCGCGGCTTGTCGGTGCGCGGATTGGCGCAGACGGCAGGAGTAGGACGCTCGACCCTCAGCGATTGGGAAACCGGAAAGTCCCTGCCGCGTCTGCCCGAATTGGAGATTGTATTCGACGCGCTGCAAGTGTCCCCATCGGAGCGGCAGGACATTCTGCGCGGAATGGAAACGCCCCGCGCCCTGCGGCAGTCGCAGGGCGAGACGGCACTGTTCTGCCCGGAGTTTGTCGAGCGGGCGGGTTTGCTGCCACATGGCGGCGATCTGCTGAAAGCGATGCGCTTCCGCAAACGCTGGACATTGCAGGCAGCGGCGCGGCGTATCGGAGTGCGTCAGACCACGCTGGGACGGTGGGAACGGGGCGAACATTTTCCCGATGGAGAGAGATTGCAGACGGTGTGTTTCATCTACAGGGCGAGCGAGGCAGAAGTGGTCGCCCTGACTTGCGGGCGGTATTCGCTGGATCAGGACACGGCAGAAACTCTGCCCTTCGATGCTCTGGAAGCCCGCTTCCGCAGCGAACTGGAACCGATAGAGTTGGCAGCGGAAATCCATCCCGGCAGTGAACTGCGTTATCTGAGCATGGAAGCCGCACTGTATCCCTATGCCCTGCGGAATGAGAAGGCACGCCTGCTGCTCTCGGAAGTGTACGCGCATCATGCCAACTATCTGCGGAATTGGCGCATTACCAGCGATGTTTATGCGTTCCGCTCGCTGGAACTTCTGCCCTCCGCCAACCGGCTGCCCGCTTTTGCGGCTCTGGCGATTGTCTCTGTCAGCGATGTGCTGATCCACCGCCATGACAAAGGGCAGAGGTCGGCAAAGGCATGGATGACGGGCTGGCTAAAACGGGACTTTCCGCCGCTGGCGATGTCATGGATGTTGCGTAAGTTTGCGGGGCTGCTGAAAATTCAGGGCGATTTCGACGGCGCACGCGCTCAACTGTATCGGGCGGAGGCACTTCCATGGCATGAAAATTCCGCATTCGACCTTATCGAAATACGCCGCTATCATGCGATGACGCTGCTCGCCGCTGGTGATGCAGGGCGCGGACTGGATTACCTCCCTGACATGACTGACCCGTATCCGCCTAACCGCGTGCGGGACGCTCTGACTCGCGCCGAGGGCTTTCTCGCCTTGAACCTGCCCGTGGAAGCACACGGCTGGCTGACCGCCGCCTATGCTGACATCGCCGCCTATGGTCTCTCCCATTGGCAAGCCGACGCAGACTTTTTCGCCCGCCGCCTTTGAGAAGGGATTGGGGATTGGGGATTAGGGCAATGCCGATGCAGGGATAGGAAGAGGTATACTGAGTGTCCCTTCATTCTTCGCAAAGGCACGGTAGACTATGGCGGTATTCACCCTCGCGGGCTTGACAATCAAAGAGGCGGTTCGGCGCAAAACGCTCTTCGGTGCGTTGATGATGGGCGTGCTGATCTTGGGCTTGTCGCTCATGCTGCTGCTCATTCGGGCGCGATTGCAGCAATCGGTGGACGATGGAACCCGCAATCCGTTTTGGGTCGCTACCATGTATCCGATGGCTCGCGGGCGCATCACCCTGCTGTGTTTGTTCGCAATACGAGCGTTGGGTTCCTTGTTTGCGATACTGCTGGCGGGCGGGGCGATTTCCGGCGAGATCGAGCGCGGCTTGCTGTCGGTGATTCTGCCGAAACCGATTTCGCGCTGGACAATTCTCGTCGGCAAATGGCTCGGCTACAACCTCATTCTCATCGGCAGCGTCTTGTTTTGGACGGTTCTTGTCTGGGCGTCCCTGTCTCTCCAAACTCGCGGCATGGGGATCGATCAAACGCCGATACTTAAAGCGGGCTTGATTTCGACGCTCTATCCCATCGTCATCGGAACGCTCACGCTCTCGCTTTCGACCTTCGCACAGCGTCTTTTCGGAACTTCGCTTGCCCTGACTTTGACAGCGTTCTCTTACCTTGACGGCATCTTCGAGGGCTTGGCGCGGACGTTCGATGTAGGCATTCTGCACAAAATCGCCAACGGTGCTTCAGTCTTGGTTCCACAGGGCAGCATTGCGTGGCGGGTCGAGGACAGCGTGCGCGATTTGGCGAATGTTGATGTGCTGACCCGCCGCATGAGGGAAGCCGCCCCGACTTCGCCGCAATGGGTGCAGGATTGGGGCGTGACGCATCTCCATTTTGCCCATTTGGACGCCGTTTATGTCGTGGTCTATGTGCTGTTCACTCTGTATGCGGGCGCGGTGGTGTTCGGGCGAAGGGACGTATAGCCTATGTCCGTTCCTTCTCCACCTTCCAAGCGTCGTGCGATAATGCCGCGTGCCAGAGTCGTCATTCGGCGGCGTTTGGGGCAGTTTATTCCCGATTCGGTCTGGCATAATTGGAAATGGGACGGTATCGCGGGCATTTGCGCGGGCATCTATCAAGGCTGCATCTGGACGTTCGCGCTCCAAATTGCACGCGGTGACCTGCACGCCACCAAGACGCAAATGGGCTGGGCGGTTTCGGCTCCTGCGATTGGCTATCTGTTCGCGATTTTGTGGGCGAGGCAGATGGAGGGGCGCAGCAAACTCCCGTTCATTACCCTGACGTGGCTCATTGCTCGCGGCGCGTTTATGCTCACTCCTTTGCTGGTGCGCGGGGCGTTTGCCCGCGAAGGGTTTCTTGCCCTGATTATCCTCACGCCGATCCTGTTTTCCGTCTCGAATCCCGCCTATACTGCGGTCATCAAGGAGATTTATCCCGACGAACTGCGCGGGCGTCTCATGAGTTATGTGCGCGTGGGAATGGTGGCGGCGATGCTGATCACGCAGCGGGTTGCGGGCGACCTGCAAGAGAGATACGGGCTGGATTATCGCTATTTATTCGCGTTCGGCGGCGTGTTCGGAGCGATGACGGCGTATGCGTTTTCGCGCCTGAAACTGACGCCGACGCTTTCTGCGCCTGTTCCGCCTGTCGCGCAGTTCTTCCGCCAAACCTTCGGGATATTGAAGCACAATTCGGGCTATCGGTGGTTCACGTTGTCGGTGTTCGTGACGGGCTTCGGCAATCTCATTGCGACCACGCTGTACCCGATTTATCAGGTAGACCGCTTCCATATCACGCCGAGCCAGATCGCCACAATGCAGAACCTTTCCGGCATTGTGACGCTGTTCAGCCTGTTCTTTTGGGGCAGTTTCACGGATCGGTTCGGTTCGCTGACGGTGGTTCTGGTCGCTGTCGGCTTGAACAGTCTCGCGCCCGTTTTGTATGCACTCGCGCCGCGCTTGGAGTGGCTGTATCTTGCGGCAGTGATCATCGGCGTCGCGCAGTCGGGCGTGGATATTGCCTATCTCAACACAACGCTGATGTTCGCGGAAAAGGGCAAAGCTGCGCAGTATCAGGCGTTGCACTCAACCTTTTTCGGCTTGCGCGGAACCATTGCGCCGCTAGTCGGCGTGCAGATGCTGTCGGCGTTGGGCGAGAGTTTTTCACGGGCATTTTTTGTGTGCTTTGGGATTATTCTTGTCGGCGTCGTTCTGCAAACCCTTTCGATGCACTCCTACCGCGCCAAACAGCGTGCCGACACGCCCTGAACCCATGATAGAATAGAGCATCTCAGATCGGAAGGGAAACAATGACACCCACAGAGACACGCCCATTGGAAGGCACGCCGGAACAGTTGACGGCTCTGCTCAAGCAACTGCCGCACCGCAAACGCTATCGGCTTGTTGAAGTGGCTGAGAGCGAACCCGCCCCGCACGAAGAGGTATCTGAGTCTCCGTTGCAAGACGCCGCCACACTTGCACTGCTCCGGTCTTGGATTGCGGAGGCTCCCACCGATCCCGAAGAGATTCGCAAGGCGGAAGAGGAGTTGTTAGAATTCAAGCGTAATATGAATCTGCCCCGCAAAATCGGCGGAATGCGTCTTCTCTACCCGGAAGCGGAAACCGAATGAGCCTTCAAAATTTAGATCACTTACCATTTACCTCATATCCACAACGAGGACGCGCTTTGCTTGGGCGTGTTGGAGGCAGTCATTGTCGTCGCGGATATGGCTTGGCGTTCATGCAAAAGACAGGTCAAACACAATGTGGCTATTGCGGTATGGATTTTGCTGATACCTAATGAAAAGTGGCTCGCGATGGCACTATATCACGTAGTTCCAGTGAGTGTCGG
>CAZPZP010000224.1:0-6555 GCA_964591025.1 uncultured Chthonomonadaceae bacterium | reverse complement strand
TATAGACTGAGGTTTTTTCGAGAGCTTCACGCTGACGCACCAGATCGCCCGCCATCACAAACTCCTCGTAGCCGTTGGTTCCCGTCGGCTTTGGAAAGAGTTGAGGGAAAGCGGGCTTTGGTTTTTCCGGCGGCGTTGCGGGTTGCTGCGCCCATACTGCCGAAGCCATACAAAGCAAGATGCCGCAAACCGTTGTCCATTTTTGCCGCAAAATCATGATGTTTTTCTCTTTCCACCCTTTATTGAGTCCGGGTACAAGAACGTACCCGGCTAAAAAACAGACGTCCTACGGACGAACAAACCACCACGTTTGCGCTTGAATTGCAACCTCTTCGCTGTTAAGACTTCCAAGAAAGTTTACTCTCTCACAATTGCGCCGTCCGTAGGACGTCTGTTTTCCTGCCGGGTACGTTCTTGTACCCGGAATTGCCGTATCTCCGGCTTATTCATTGCTTCACAGCGGCAATTTCTGCGTCTGTCCGGTGTCGGCGGAGCGCAAGCCCGCTTCCAGAATCTCCTGCGCGTTGCGGCTGATCGTCGGCGAACAGAAGCCCTCCACCGGGATGCTGTTTTCGAGACAATACAGCAGATACTCAGGCGCGGAACGGTGCGGATATTCCGTGGCGGGCGGCGAATAAATTTCATCGGGTTTGTCCGGCTTTTTGAGCAGAATTTGGTCGCCCATCACGCCGATTGCCCCTTCACTGCCATAAACGAGCGGATTGGTCTCCGCATAGCCAACTGGCTGTGTCCAACTGCCTTCGCACATTCCGAAAGCGTGCGGATATTTGGCAACGATGATTCCGTTGTCATCGGAAATCGCATACGCCTGTTCGGTTCCGAGGAAGCCGCGCATTCCCATCACACTCTCCGGCACACCGAGCAGACGCGCCGCAAAATTCGCCGCATAGCAGCAATAATCCATCAACGCCCCTGCGCCGTTGATTTCCGGTGTCGTCAAATCGCGGACGAACTGCGGGGCGCATCCGAGGGCGATAGGTCCATTGTGTGCGCTACGATAGCGGGTATAGCGCACTTCGCCGATGTCGCCCGCCAAAACCCGCCGCTCGACTTCCTGCCAATGAGCAGACCATGCGTTAGGCCAGTTGATCAGGAGTAGCGTTCCGGCTTTCTCCGCCGCCGCTTTCATCCTTTCGGCGATGGCGAGTGTGGACGCCATTGGTTTTTCACTGATGACGTGCAAACCTCTTGCCGCCGCCGCTTCGACGATATCCGCGCCTTCGCTGTTGCCGCCCGCCGCCTGAATCAGATCGAGGTCTTCCTTTGCGATCATCTCCTGAAACGAATTGTATACTCGTGTTACGCCGAACTCCGCTTGCAGTTTCGCTAAAAGTTCCGGCTCGTCATCGCCGCCCGCGACAATCTCGACATTGCCGAGTTTTTGCCAGTGTACCAGTTCGTTCCAAACGTGATCGTGTGACAGACACGCCACTCCCAAACGATAACTCTTTGCCATAGTGTGATCTCCTTTTTCTTGAGGAACCACGGAGAACACGGAGGACACGGAGAAAAACAGAAAGACGATCCACGAAACACACGAAAGAACACGAAAACAAAATCGACTCAGTGAAGTTTGGGGGTTTATCGTGGTGTTCTTTGTGTCCGTTGTGGTTCTCTTGTATTTCTCCGTGTCCTCCGTGTTCTCCGTGGTTCAAGTTATTTCGATGCGGTAGTGACTGCCGGTTCGACGGGCGGCGGATTGTCCGCAATATCGAGTAGGCGCGGCGACATCGGAACGACGCGGCGCAACCGAGTCATACGGACTGCGAACTCCGGCATTTGCGGCACAATGGTATCCTTGAAATTGACGGGGTCGAGTTTGCGGGCGCGTTCGAGGGCATCTTTTGCCGCCTTGAACGTCTCTTTGTTCTGCTCGTATTGCACGGCAGAGAGTATTGCCAAATCGGGCGCAAGCGGATCGATATTTTGCAATCGTTTCAGCAAGGGCAGTGCCGCCGCAGTGCGCTTTTGGAGCGTATAGGCGAGCGAACGTCCTGCCAACGCCCCCGCATTATCGGGATCGAAGCGGAGTACCGCGTCGAAAATGTTGGAGGCATCGAGAAAACGACTCTCCTCTTTGCCGTATGCCATTATCTCGTAGCCGCGAGAAACCAAAGTTGGCATAAAGAACGGCGCCCGCAGAAACGCGGCTTGGAACGACTTTTTGGCATTCTCATGGTCGCCCGCATCGGCAAGGGCGGCTTGAGCGATGTATTGGGTTTCGGCGGTATCGGCGATCTCAACGGCGTCGCGTGCCTCTTTATAGGCGGTGGCTCGCGCTCCCAACGCCAAATCGCTCAGGACAGCAACGCATAGCCCTGCCACGTTGCGCTTGGCTCCTGCGTCGCGCACGGTATCGCGTGCTGCTTGGTATTGGCGATCCTTGAAGAGATACGTTCCGTAGAGTGCCGAGTCGGTTGCGGTTGCATCATTGCCGGAAAGGAGTTGATTCAGCATTTTGCCGGCGTCCTTCATGCGGTTGAGGGAGATCAAGGTCAGGGCGATCCGGCGGTTGGCAGTGCGGCGTGTCGTGTTGGTGTCTGCCGAAGTTTGCGCCAATTCGTATGCCTTGAGCGCGTCGTCGAATTGATTGCCATAGAAGCACATATCGCCCCGCGCAATATGTCCTTTGGTGTCGGACTTGTTGGGCGGGAAGGCGGCAGTCGCTTCACGCACGACCCCTTTGGCACGCGGCTTCATTATAGCAAGAGCGGTATTAAGAGCAGTGACCATCTCTTCGGTTTTGCCCGCGTAGACGCCGCGTGAAAGGGTCAGATAGGCAATCACATCGAGGGTGGCGGAATCGTCTTTGGGGATATTGTTCTGGTTGTCGTTGAGCATTCCGAACCCACCGCCGATGTCGCCCTGCACGCCGCGATACAGAGCCATGAGGCGAGCGGCTTGCGGATCGCGGGTGTTGATCTTGAAGGCTTTGCGAACTGCCCGCGCCATCTCTTCGGCATCGCCGCGCCGAAACGCCGCCCAACCCGCGCCGACCCAATGCTCCATGCCGAGTGCGAGTTTGTTTTCGACCTTGACTTTGAGTCGCTGTGTGCCGGTCTGTCCGTTGATATTGTAGGCGATAATGCCGACGGTATGCGCCCCATCGGTTTCGGCGAGGGTGTCCCAATCGAACTGATACGGCGGTTTTTTGACCTCGAACCGGAACTGATCGTCCACCTCGAAGACGACGCGCTCCACTCCTGCACTGCCATCGGCATCGGTTTTGATGCGGACAACGTCGCTGAGATTTTGAGGGTCGGGCGCGATTTTTTCTTTGGCTTCTTTGCGCGGCACAAATTCTGCTTTGACCTTGATCTGCGCTTCAACAGTCAGAGTCAAACTCAGCAGACCCAACGCTGTCAATATCATATTTTTTGTTATAAATTTCATTGCGATTGCCTTTCGGTTTTCACGAAGAGCCGTAGACTATACATCGGGTACAGAAACGTACCCTGCTGAAAAATTCCTTTGATGTCAGGGTACAGAAACGTACCCTGCTGAAAAACAGGCGTCCTGCGGACGCAGACCACACCGCTATCACCTTTCCATAACAGCACGCTGCCGCAATGAGGAGCGACCACCCGCTATACGAGGCATTTCGTCCGTAGGACGACTGTTTTTGAGGCGGGTACGTTTCTGTACCCGGCTTACAAAAACGGATAACCGGCAGACCGCAGCAGAAACCATGCCGCCGCTGCCCCGCCCGCCCCCGCCAAAAAATTCACTACATCGTTATTGATCCATCGGAAGCCGCGAACGTGTTCCATAGGGGTCGCGCCGACGTGCGTTCGCTCCGTGAGCTGCCCTGTTTCGGGGTGGCGATAGACAGCCTGAACGCTCGCCCCCAAAATGCTGTCCAACAGGCTGCCCAAAAATCCTGCCCAAACCACGACAAAGAATTCGACGGCATTGAGCCGCCATACCAACAGCGTACACAACGGAATAAACGCCGCGCCAAGCAGTGAGGCGACTAAGCCTAAGAGTGAGACTGCCCCCGACGTTCCGGGTTCGGCGGGGCGAAAATTAGAAAGGAGGCGCGGCTTGCCGGGCGAGAGTTTGCCGATCTCTGTTGCCCATGTGTCGGCATTGACGGCGGCAAGCGCGGCAAGAAACAATACAGGAAAGAGTTGAAGGCGATACAAGGGCAAACGGGTTTCCAATAGCGCGAACGCCGCAACAAGCAAAACCGGCACGCCCCCGTTTGCCCAAACCTGCCCTGCGTCCCGCGTGGAACCCTTGGCTTCATTCTGCTCCAAAGCGGCTTTTTTGGCGCGAAACAGTTTCGATAAGAGCGACGAAGAAAGGAAAAATGCCAAGAGCGGAACCGCCGCCCCGCCCCCGCCCAGCCCAAAAATCACAAAACCGACAACGAAGGTCGAAACCGCTCCTGTTCGTGTCAAGAGGCGTGCGGCATAGGCGCACAGGGCAAACAGTGCGGCGAGAAGCGCGGCAAACCAGAGCGGCGGTGTTGTCAGCAGTATCATATTGGGTCGTTTCAGTGTTTCTCTGAGTTAAAATTGTCTGCGGCGCATTTATTTGCGCGAAATATAGCGTTCGCCGTGCAGATAGTATCGCCACAGCAAATCCGCGCCCTGCGTGATACCGATGCGCGGCGTGGCAAGAATCGCGTCGGGTTCCGGCATGGTATTGGGCGGTATCGGCGGCGCGATATACAGCCCTGTCGGTGTCGTCAAATCGTTTCCGTCTTGGAGGCGACTTAATCCGAACGCCTGACATATTTTGCCAGGTCCGCCGCATAATGCCCGCCCTGCAATCGCCCGCTGCGTTTCTGTGAGCGTGTCCTGCTCTGCGGCAGAGATAGGTTTTAGACCGCGCCGCTCCGCCATGAGTTCCCATCCAAAAAGCGGCTCAACGGCACGAATCAAGACCGCTTCTGCCGTGCCTTCGGGAGCGCAAACGGCATTGACGCAGTGATAAACACCATAAATGAGATAGACATAAGCGTATCCGGGTGCGCCGAACATTGTCTGGTTTCGTGCTGTCTGTCCTCGATAGGCATGACACGCCGGATCATCAACAGTATAACCTTCTGTTTCCGAGATACGCCCCGCGACGATTCCTTCTGCCGTCTCATGAACAAGCACGCAATTCAGCAGTTTTTGCGCCACTGTCAGCGTGTTTTGCAGATAGAATTCTCGCGGCAGCGGGCTTCCAAACGGCAGCGAATCGGTCTCACCTAACATCATGACGTAAGATTCCGCAATGATTGTTGTTTTTCCTGCTCAATTCGCTATCGAACTGATACGGAATCGCCGTATAATAGACAGTTACGCCTCTTGACGGGCTTTGAGGAGTTTTGATAACCGCCGAAACCGTACATAAACTACGGCGTCAATAGGAAAAGGTTTGCCGGAAACAAGTCCCTTCAACGGACTTGTTCAGGTGAACTCGCCATCATCTTCCTCCCATCATTTTACACTCACGCCGATATAGTAAATTTGAGGTCGGCACTCAATCAGGAGAAAATCGCGGATGACTTATTTTTTACGCGGCACAACCTTCGCCGCGCTACTATTGACCCTGCCCCTCGCCACCGTAATGGCGCAGGATAAGGTCAGCCTTGCCAATCGCGCCACCAAAGGGCAGATCATCCGGTACAAAGAGACCGCCAATATTGCCATGGAAACGATGGGCATGAAACTCACCATCGATATAGAAGAGACCCGCAAGGTCACTATCTCCGATGTGGCTGCAAATGGCGACATTGTGCAGGAGAGCGTCACCGAGTCGCTCAAGCGCGTCTTCAACGGACGCGAAGTTCCCACAGAGGACAGCGAAAAGAACGAGAAAACCGTCGTCACCTATCGCCCCGATGGAACCCTTGTTTCCTACAAAAAGGAAGGCGGCGCAGAGGACGAGGACGAGAAAAAAGATGGCAATAAACTCTCGATTCGGATGTTCCCTGCGACACAGATTTACTTTCCAGCGAACGCGCTTGGTGTCGGCGACAAATGGGTGAAAGAGTACAAAGCCAACGCCGATATGGGTTCGGAAGACGGCAAAGCCGAGTTTGAGATTTTGGCAGCGGAAAAAGCCGGCGGTGTCGAGACGTTCAAGGTTAAACTTGTTTATAAAGAGACGGGAGCCGCCGCGCCTATCGAAACCAAAGCCACTGTTTGGGTCGAAAAAGCCTCTGGCGACTCGGTAGTTTCCGAAATTGAGTTTGAGAATGTGAAGATTTTTGGTGAGGAATCTCCCGGAGCAAGCGGCAAATCGAAGTCCGAGCGCACCGAGGGGACTCCGTTCAAGAGTGACGGCACGGCTCCGGTCAAACCTGCTGATGCCAAGCCGACGGACGGCAAGCCCGCAGAAGTGAAACCCGGCGACAAGAAGCCGGAAGAAAAAAAGCCCGAACCCAAAAAAGATAAAACCATTGATGAAATCATCAAGGATTATGAGAAGGTTCCGGGTCTCTTCACGCTGTACCGCAAAAAAGAGTCGGGACGCGAAACACTTTACTGGGAGATCAAAGAGGATCAACTCGACAAATATCTGATGCTTCAAGTGACG
>CAZPZP010000223.1:0-6563 GCA_964591025.1 uncultured Chthonomonadaceae bacterium | reverse complement strand
CTTAATTCTTTTTCGGCAACGACTGATTCCCAAACCTTCGCGGCGTCTGCATCGTTTCGCTCTTCCCAAAGCAGGGTGCGGCTGTAGGCGTGCTGTGTCTTGACAGCAATGGAACACGCTCCATATTTGGCGAACAGGGCAGACATCGCGGCTCGCAAATCATCCAGCGTCCGAACCTCGACGCCCAATTCTTCCTGCAACTCCTGCGGCTTGACTTCGCCAGTGCTGAAACTCAGCCACGACAAATCATAAAGAAAAAACTCCGCACCGGACGGATCAGGGGCGCACTGCCAGACAAAATCGTCGGTCTGAACATGAGTGATGCCCGCTTTTTCCAACAACTCCCGACGCACACCCGGACGGCGATAATCGGCGGCTTTCCCTTGTGCGCCTTCGAGAGTCGCCAGCGTGATCTCTTCGATACCATAGAGCGAAGACGCAATCATTCGTACCGCTTCGCCATAGCCCGTATACTGACAGCGTTCCCATGCCGCCCGAATAGGTAAAAACCGAGCGCGAATATCCCGATTGGACGTATCCATGAGGCGATCACTGTCCTCTTGTGTCGCCCCTCCGACAACAAGCTCGGCGGTGATATAGTTGCAGAACAGATCGTGCAGAATGTCCGGCGGAATTTTGAGAAAGTCGTCTTCTTTGGGCAGATGCTCATGCGTATCAATCATGGGAGCCGTTGCGATATAGTGGGCAAGATCGCTTGCGCCGTCAAGAGTTTGCAGAGAATTCATCATCGAAACCGTCCTTTTTATGTGAACGTGACTTTGGCGTAGATTTCGGAAAGTTGGAGCGGTTTCAGGAACAGCGGCAGACTCAGTTCCGCATCCAAACCTTCAATCGTTGTCTCTTTCCATTCGTCCCCCGTAGTTTTGGGGCGCGTGAATACTTCGATACGGGGCGTATCTTGCCAAACAAGCAGAAAATACTCCAATGTCGGAAGAGTTTTGTATCGCTCGAACTTCGTATTGCGATCATAAAGGGCAGTGGAGCGCGATAACACTTCGATAATCAAAACGGGATTGGTGATATTGTCACGCTCATCAAAATGTGTTTCGCCGCAAGTAACGGTTGCATCCGGGTAGTAGTAGTTTCCATACTCTTCGATGGCAACGCTTTGGTTACTGCTGAAAACTTCGCAACGGGACTTGTCAACACTGACTCCCATTTGTGTTGTCAATGCAACTTCGATGCGGTTATGTGATGGTGTACCGCCCGCCATGGCGAGGATCGTGCCATCGTGAAGTTCGTATTTGCCTTCGCGGTATTCGCGAAAATTGAAATACTCTTGTTTTGTGACTGTTGGATAGGACTGCCTTAATGCCGACATTATCATTTCCTCCATATTCGTGAAGAACAAACTCGACTCAGTTGTCTGTGTTCAGTATATCATAGGAAGCAAATTTCGACAAAGAAAAATGCCCCTTTTCCACAAGAGAAAAGGGGGCAGAGCAGGAAAAAGAGAATTAAGCAATAATCTTATGAATCGGTTCGACCTGTTCGACGCCGACGAGTTTCTGATCCAAGCCGCCATAAAAGTAGGAGAGGCGATTTGGGTCGAAACCGAGACAGTGAAGCATCGTCGCGTGCAGATTTTTGACATGGAACGGGTCTTCGACAGCGGCACTGCCGAGTTCGTCTGTTTGCCCGACGCTCGTTCCGCCTTTGACTCCTCCCCCCGCCATCCACATCGTAAAGCCGTAAGCATTGTGATCGCGTCCGGTTCCTTCAGCATATTCAGCAGTAGGTTGGCGTCCAAATTCTCCGCCCCAGACAATCAAGGTGCTTTCCAACAATCCGCGCTGTTTGAGGTCTTTGAGCAGTGCGGCAATGGGTTGGTCGGTCTCGGCGGCGTGCAGATCATGGTTGGTTTTCAGATCATTATGGGCGTCCCAAGTCGAGTCGACGTGGTTGCCGCCGCTGTAGATTTGGATAAAGCGAACGCCCCGCTCGACCATGCGCCGCGCCAGAATACACTGCCGCCCGAATATCGCCGAAGTCGGATTGTCCAAGCCGTACATTTTTTTGATGTGTTCTGGCTCGCTTCGAATGTCGGTTGCCTCCGGTGCGGTGGCTTGCATTTTATAGGCGAGTTCATAGGAGGCGATTCGTGCCGCAAGGTTGGAGTTGTCGGCGCGGGGAAATTCGTGTTCACGGTTATATGCGCCGAGTGTGTCAAGCATATCGCGTTGCAGTTTGTCGGAAATGTCGTCGGGTCGCTTCAAGTCCAAAATCGGCGTATCTGATGCATTGATCGTCGTCGCTTGATAGGATGCGGGCATATAACCGCTGCTCCAGTTTTTCGCGCCGGAAATTGGTCCGCCACGCGGATCGAGCATGACAACATAACCGGGCAGGTTCTGATTCACTGTGCCGAGTCCATAGTTGACCCATGATCCCATGCTGGGGCTTCCGCTCAAAATCTTACCGGAATTCATCTGGAGCATTGCCGAGCCGTGAATCGGTGAGTCGGCAGTCATGGAGTGGATAAACGAAATATCGTCTACCTGCTGCGCGAGATTCGGGAACAGATCGGAAACCCACTTGCCGCACTGCCCATATTGCTTGAATTTCCAGCGCGGTTCGACAATGCGCCCTTGATTTCTATGCCCGCCGCGCCCAAAGGTTTTGACTTCGATGGTTTTGTTGTCCATGCCGTACATGGTTGGCTTATAGTCGAAGGTGTCAATCTGGCTCGGTCCGCCATACATATAGAGAAAAATAACCGATTTTGCCTTGCCCGCAAAGTGCGGCTTCTTAGGCGCAAGCGGGTTCAGAAACTTATTGGGTGCGGTGTCGGCGTGTGCCGATTGCGGAAAAAATCCGTCTTCAGCAAGCATCGCTGTCAGTGCCGTTGCGGTAAAGCCCGCGCCGGTTTCCCAAATAAATTCGCGGCGGGTGCGTCCGCAAAATTCGCCTTTTCGTCGGTTCATAATAGGTATTTCCTTTACAACCACCCCGACCCTCTCCTTCATAATAGAAAGGTTGAGGAGGGTTTTTTCTCCCTCCCATTGCGAAGGGGAGGGGCGGGGTGGGGTTAATCCAGATAAATAAACTCGTTCAAGTTCAGAGCGATCAGGCAGTATTGTTTGAGTGCCTGTGCTTCGGTCAATTTGTGCTTGGTTTTGGCGGACGCGATAAACGCCATGCCGCGCTGAATTTCAGTGGCTTTAGGTTCGCGCTGTGCGACTCGCTTGAGGGCAAGCGTCACTTGCGCCGGAGTCGTTTTGGCATTCTTGGTCAAATAGTCGGCAAAGAACTGCGCCTGTTCGTTCAGAAATGTACTGTTGATCATGCCGAGTGCTTGGGTCGGCTGTGTGGTTGTAAACCGCACGGGACACGTCGAATCGGTATCTGCTGCGTCGAAACTTGCCAGAATCGGAACAGACATCGAGCGTTTGATATGAATGTATAGGCTGCGGCGATTCTGCTGATCTCGCGGCGACGTGAACCAGTTGGCTCCCGGAACCGACTGTCCCGCTAAGACTTCCGCCGGCATTGTCGTATAGATCGACGCCCCGCCGAGTTTGAGGTCGAGCGTGTTGTTTGCGGCAAGGATCGAGTCACGGACTTCTTCGGCAGACAGTCGGCGCATATCGAACCGCCAGAAAAAGTCGTTTTCAGGGTCTTTGGTCAATCCGACTTTGCTCGCCGTAGATGCCATTTTATAGGTTTGGGACAGCATAATTTGCCGATGGAACGGCTTCATTCTCCAGCCGCCTTTGACAAATTCGCTTGCCAGATAATCGAGCAGTTCCGGGTGTGTCGGCTTCGAGCCTAAGAACCCGAAATTGCTGGTAGAGCGCACAATTCCGCGCCCGAAATGGTGCTGCCAAATTCGATTGACCATGACTCGCGCCGTCAGCGGATTCGTCGGATCGGTGATCCAGTCCGCGAGAGCGATACGCCGTCCTGACGAATTGACATTGGCAGGAAGTTCTGCAATCTTCGGTTCCGGCGGGCTGAGAACAGACGGGAAGCCCGGCATCACTTCCTCGCCCGGTGAATGCGGGTTGCCGCGCACTAGCAGATTGGTGACTTGCGGCTTGCGTCCCGCTTCCGTCACGGCGAGTGCCTTTTCCAAGCCTTTGGGCGGCGACGCCATCAGTACACGGTGCTGTTCCATCAGAGCGACATATTGATCAAACTGTTCTTTCGTGATTTTGGTTCCGACGCGCTTCTGAACAAGGGAAACTCGTTTTTGCTCGTCCCGAAACTCTTCATGCTCGACGGGCATAAAATCTGCTTTGACAACCTTCTCGATTTCGCCGCGCTCGGTGTTGACAGCTTTGAGTTTTGCGCGATACGCTTTGTCTTCATCCATGAAACGACGAATTTCCGCTTCAGGTACGATTGGGCGCAGTGACTGAGCTTCAATGCTCTCATAACTGCGTTCGCCGTAACGATTGACTCCCTGAAAACAAGCGACCATGCGGTAATAATCTTTTTGCGGAATGGGATCGATCTTGTGATCGTGGCAACGGGCGCAGTTGACGGTCAAGCCGAGCATCGTCTGGCTTGTTGTCGCCACAATATCGTCAATCTCATCATATCGCGCTTGAAGCGGGTCGGACGGTTCATCGTCCCATGCACCGAGGCGATAATAGCCTGTGGCAATAATCGTTTCCGGCGTGGAATTGGGTAATTCGTCGCCCGCCAACTGTTCGCGCAGAAATCGATCATACGGCTTGTCGCTATTGAACGCATTGACGACGTAATCCCGATACCGCCATACGAACGGCTTGGGATTGTCGCGCTCGAACGAGTTGGTTTCAGCATAGCGAACGAGATCAAGCCAGTGCCGCCCCCATTTTTCGCCATATTGCGGCGAGGCAAGCAGACGATCCACGACTTTCGCATACGCATTGGGGGATTTATCGGCAAGGAACGCGGTGACCTCTTCGGGTTTCGGCGGCAGACCGATCAGATCGTAATAGGCGCGGCGAAGCAGTGCCGTTTTGGACGCGGGCAGGGCAGGCGTCAGTTTGTTCTTTTCCAATTTTGCCAAAATGAAGGCGTCAATCGGATTCTTCGACCACGTCGTATTTTTCACCGTTGGGACTTTGGGACGCTTCACTGGCTGGAACGACCAGAACCGTTTGTTCTCGGCGTTGACTTGCGGAGGACCATGCTTAACTGGCTCCGCGTCGCCCTTGGTGGCGGGCATCGGCGCACCCATCTTGACCCATTTCACCAGAACATCAATCTGCGCTTGAGGGAGTTTGCCGGACGGCGGCATATTGCGCCCCTCATATTTGATGGCGTGAACAAACAAACTCTCCAGCGGTTTTTTGAGGTCAATCGCCGCGCCGGAAACGCCGCCTTTCAGCAAACCTGCGCGTGTGCGAAGATTCAAGCCGCCGGAGCCGTCTTCGCTATGGCACACAAAACACGACGCTTTCAGAATCGGCTCGACTTGCGCTCTATAGAACTTTTCGCCGCTGGCATTCGGGGTTTTGCTGTTCTGGGCGAACGCCACCGTCAGCCCCAATGCCAACGCGGAAACGGTCAATATGGAAAATGCGGATAGTGATTTCATAAGCGATTGATTTTCGCGTCTGAAAGACGCTTGTTTTTTCCTGACGGGTGTTTTGGCATCACCCGGAATTTTCAGCAGCCCACCGTATGTTTTGGCGGGGCGTGCAGGGGCATGACCAGTGACGGCAAGCCCGCATTCGTTAAGTGTTCGATAATGGCGGCGACGGCTCCCTGCCGTTTGCTGCCATGCGCCAGAATGATTTCGCAATCCATAAACGACGGCGGCAAAGCACGATGACACGTCTCTTCCGTCAATCGCTCGAACAGTTTAGGCGATGCGGCGATCATGCGCGAATGCACGAACAGCGTGGACGGATTGAACAAATTAATAACGGCGGCAATTCCAACGGCGAGATAGCGTACCGTTTCTGTCAGTTCGGGTTCCAAAATCGGATCGTTAGCAACAATCAGAGAAATCAACTCGGCGGCACTGATTTTACGTCCTATTTTTTGGGAAATCGCATACGCCAAGCCCGCATCGGATGCCACTGTCTCCAAGCAGCCGCGATTGCCGCACCCGCATTGCCGCCCGTCCAATTCTACCGTAATATGCCCGACTTCTCCGGCGAGTCCGCTGTTTCCAGTCAATAATCGTCCCCCGCTGATGACGCCCAAGCCGATGCCCGTCGTTACGTCGAGCATAGCAAAATCGTCACGCTCTTTGGCGTTACCGAAGTGGCGTTCCGCGAGACATAAGGCGTGCGACTCTTGAATGATCAGGGCGTCAATACCCAATCGCTCCCCTAAATCTTTGGCGGGCGTATGTTCATTGGTGACCGGCACATTGGGCGAGAGGATACTGCGCCCGCGCTGATAATCCACCAAGCCCGGCAGACAGATTCCCACGCCGGAGGTCAGCACGCCATCACGCTCCATCAGGTCGCGGCAGATCGTTTCGGCTTGATCGATCAACTCCTCATAAGTCGGCGGAGTAATAAATTCCTGTTGCCGTTGACTGTGAAGTGCGCCGTCCAATCCTGCCGAAACAACGCGACACCGATCCGCATCCCCCC